>WOZP01000181.1 GCA_011620215.1 Rugosibacter sp. | reverse complement strand
TGCTGCCGCTGTTCTGGACGGCCTGGTTGAATCAGCGCACCTTCCGCGTGGATGCCTTGATTGAACATGCCACTGCGGCAGAGATCACTCAGCTGGTGAAGGCCAAAAAATCCTCGTTTTATCTTGCAGGCACAGGCTGTGCATTGCTCGCGCATGTGCCGTTGCTACAACTCGTCGTCCCCGTATTTACCGCGCTGGTGTTTGTCCATCTGGGGTTGGCGGCTTTGCGCGAACAGAGGCGGTTACAAGGAATTCAGGTATGAAGCTGTGGTGAAAACAGCCCTGTTCCTCACCAGCCGGTTGAAACTGTGATATATCGTTCATTGTTGTCTCTATAACCGAGCAGTAACGACATGGAAGATAAAACAATTTATTCAAAAACTGCGCGGGGTTTTCGCGAGGTTGTGAATAAAACGAAAGGTTTCCCTCGTGAGCTGCGCAGAGTGCTGGAGTCCGTGGATGGCAAGTCCGATTTTCATGCACTGCTCAAAGCGCTCGATGGTTACTCTGAAAAAGCGTTGCAGCAAGTCATATCTGAACTGATCCGGGATGGCTATATTCGTGACCCGGAGGAATACCGTGCGCCGTCTGTGCGGCCGGGCGCGATAGCAAGGCACCCACCATTGGTAAGCCACGCCGAAAATGAATTTGATTTCACCGCGATGGCCGACCCGCCTTCGATGCCTGCTGCCCCTACTGTAGATCTGGCAGAAGCTCAGGCACGTAAAGAAGCTGAAGCGCAGATACAGCAAGAAGCTGAAGCGGAGGCCCTTCGCCGGGCGGAAGAAGCGCAAGCCGCGAAAGAGGCCAAAGAAAAGGCACGGCTAGATGCACAGCGGGAAATCGAAGTACGACTGGAGCATGATGCAGAGGTTAAGGCTAAAAAGGACGCTGAAGCCGTGGCGCAACGCCAGGCAGAGCAAGAATTGGCGCGTAAAAAAATCGAAGCGCTGATACGGCAAGAGGTGGAAGCTAAAGTAAGACAGGAAGCGGAGGCTCTAGCGCAACGCAAGGTTGAAGAAGAGCGACTGCAACGCGAAGCAGAAGCGATGGCAGCAGTAGATGCGGCTGAACAACGGCGACGCGAAATATGGGCAAAGTCGCGACTGGAAGCCAAAATTATGGCGCAACGCCAGGCTGAAGAAGCGCAGGCGAAGGCAGACGCTGAAGCATTGATACGGCAAGAAGAGGCAGCTAAAGCGCAACGAGAGGCCGACGCTTTGACACAGCGCCAGGCTGAAGAAGCGCAGGCGAAGATCGCCGCTGCAGCGCAGATCCGGCGCGAGAGGGAAGCTAAAGCGCAACAGGAAGCTGACGCTTTGGCGCAGCGCAAGGCTGAAGAAAAGCATGCAAAGAAGGCGGCCGCAGCGCAGAAAAAAGCGCAAGCGAAGATGCGGCGTGAGGCTGCGGCCAAAGAGAAAGCCGAGGCCAAGGCCAGGGCAAGGCGAGAAGCGCAGGAGCTTGCCGAAAAAAAAGCCTATACGGATGAGATGGAAAAAGGCTTCATAGTAGCCACTCCATTACCGGATCGACAGAATGTACGCCGGACTGGCACAGCCTGGGCAACAGGTATCGCAAGCGCGCTGGCATCGATGCATCATGCCTTGACCGAGCAGTTTAGGAAGAATCAAAAGGTGCGACGCAAGCTTGTGCGAGGCGCAGTATTCGCCCTGTTTGTGGGGGTGGCCATTTTGCATGTCATTTCATTTGATGAGCGGTTGTCCGTGCTCGAAAAAACAGCGACTGCTCAATTCAGGCAACCGGTAAAAGCAAAGGCTCTACACTTCTGGCTGCTGCCTACGCCGCATTGGCGTCTGCAAGATGTCACTATTGGCGATCAGGGCCAGATTCGTGTTGCACTAGTCAAGGCCAAGACTTCAATTGGCACACTTTTCAGCGGCCAGAACGCGATTACTTTGATTGAGGCTGAATCGGCGACCTTGAATCCCGAGGGAGTTTCGTGGATTCTGGCCGGTAGGGCACAAGCGAATGCCCTGGGCTTCCCACGTATCGAGGTCAAAGGCGTACAGGTGAGCGGGCCGTTTGGTGCATTGCCAAATTTCGATGCCAATGCCGCAGTCGATGCTCATGGCAACTGGCAGAAGATTGAATTGCGGACGCCGGACCGAAAGTTCAAGGCCGAGCTTGATGCAATGGACAATGGCGCGCGCGTGACGCTAAATGCTGCAGCTTACACTGTGCCTCTGAGTCTGGAGAGTGTGAATCCGGGTGAGCCTGACCAGCTGACGCTTAAAAATTTTTCGGCAGCCGGTGTTCTGGTAAACAAGGAATTTTCGGTGTCTGAGTTTTCGGGTGAAGTCCATGGTGGTTATGTCAGTGGCAAGGCGAGGTTGAATTGGAGCAATGGATGGACACTCAATGGCGAAGCCCAGGCAAAGCTGCTTGATACGGCGGCCATGTTCCCTGCGCTATCGGAAGGCGGGCTGCTTAGCGGAAGCGGCACTTTTGCAATGCAAGCAGCCGACCCGGCGTTACTCACGGCATCTGCACGCGCGGAAGGCCGCTTTCTAGTCGAGCGTGGGGGGCTACGCGGCATAGATCTTGGCCAGGCCTTACGCGGGATGGGCAGTGGTGGCAGAACGCCTTATGCCACACTCGACGGAAAATTTGCTTATAGTCACGGCGAGACGCAGCTGCGCAATGTGAAAATGATCGACGGTATGATGACAACGACAGGCAATGCAGACATTAGTGCCGACAAGGTGATAAGCAGTCGATTTTTTGTTGAACTTAAGTCGAATTTCATTCACGTGAGGCGTGCCGTGTCCATGACAGGAACGCTGGATGCTCCGCAATTTGGTCGTTGATCATTGAGGGGTCTTTGTCTGCTGACCTGAGCCGACGATAAGAAAGACAACATAGAGGAAACCGCAATGCCAGTGCAATCGATTGGTGCAATTATTATTGGTGATGAGATCACGCGTGGCAAGCGTGCGGATAGCCACTTTTCCAAGCTCATTGAAATCCTTGCTGTGCGCGGCATGCATCTGGACTGGGCAATGTATATCGGGGATGATCGGCAGCGCTTGATCGATACTTTTCGGCGTACTTTAGCGAGTAGTGACATTGTTTTTAGTTTCGGCGGCATCGGCAATACGCCTGATGATCACACGCGCCAGGCGGCCGCAGCGGCAGCAGACGTCGACTTGTTTTTGCATCCCGAGGCAGAGCATGAAATTCGTGCTCGCTTTGTCGAGATGAATCGAGAACTGACGATTGAATCGCTGGATATGGGGTGCTTTCCTGCAGGTAGCCAAATTATTCCCAATCCGTTTAACCGCATTGCCGGTTTTTCACTGGGGAGGCATTATTTTGTGCCAGGTTTTCCGCAAATGGCCTGGCCAATGGTGGAGTGGGTATTGGATACCAAGTATCGTCACCTGTTCAATGCCACACCCGTGGCGGATGACGCCATACTCGTCTGGGGTGGTGTTGAAAGTGTGCTGATTCCGTTAATGCGCGCTGTTGAAGAGCGGTTCCCTGCCGTGAAGACTTTCAGTTTGCCCTTCCTTGGCTCGCCAGCTGTGCCTTCTCATGTCGAGCTGGGTGTGCGCGGCGAACCGGGACAGGTGCCACCGGCGATGGAGATGCTGCGCCACGGGGTGATGGCACTAGGGTACACCTCCGATCCGAGATCTGCCGCGACATAGAACGCTGCATGCGGGATGATAAAGGTCATGCAATGAAGGCTACACAAAAAGGACGTGGCGCCGCTGGTAATCCGGATAATCGCTATGCCCGTTGGCAACGCGAGGAAGCGGACGATGGATGGTGGGCAGAGACTGAAGAGTTTGAGTTTGCACCGTATTTGACTACTGAGTTGATCGTCGATACAGCCAAGTCGGTGATCAGTTATAACCATTCGCCAGATATTCCGTTTGATCGTTCCATCAACCCGTATCGCGGCTGCGAGCATGGTTGCAGCTACTGTTTTGCGCGGCCCAGTCATGCGTATCTGGGGTTATCGCCGGGGCTGGATTTTGAGACCAAGCTGGCCTATAAGCCCGATGCGGTTGAGGTGTTGCGCCGGGAGCTCGCGCATCCAGGGTATGTGTGTAAACCTTTGGCGCTGGGCATTAATACCGATGGCTGGCAGCCGGTAGAGCGGCGTTTGCGCTTGACGCGCGGGATACTGGAAACGCTAGCCGCGTGCCGTCATCCGGTGAGCATTGTGACCAAATCCGCGTTGATTCTGCGCGATCTGGACATTCTCGCGGAGATGGCAAAACAGCATCTGGTGCGCGTTGCTGTATCAATTACCACGCTGAATACTGATCTGGCGCGGCGTATGGAGCCACGCGCGGCGTCTAGCCAGCGCCGACTTTCTGTGCTGGAGGCACTGTCTGCTGCGGGCATACCGACAGCGGTTTTAGTGGCACCTGTGATACCGGCCCTGACGGATCATGAGCTGGAAGACATTCTGCAAGCCGCAGCTGATGCCGGCGCCCGCACGGCAGGTTATGTGTTGCTGCGCCTGCCGCATGAGGTCAAGCCGTTATTTCGTGACTGGCTGGAACGTGAGGAACCCGGTCGCGCCGAACATGTATTCAGCCTACTACGTCAAATGCATGGCGGCAAGGAATATGACAGCCGCTTTGGTCATCGTCATCGTGGCGATGGGCCGTTAGCCGATATCATTCAGCAACGCTTTAAAATTGCTTGCCGACGTTTAAGACTCGATCAACATTTGCCTGCGTTGGATTCCACTTTGTTCCAACCGCCGGATATGGATATCAGGCAAGCGAAAAGCACACCCACTGGGCTTGTACAGCAATCCCTGTTTTGAATCGGCAGGCATTGCGATGCTGCCGGACGTATCGCCGCAGTCGTGTTGCACAGCCTATTAATGGAACCCTTTTTTTGTTATCGCTATTTAGCGACAACACCTGGCTATTTGAAAATTGAAAGACAGGTGCTGATGCCGATCGCGTACATCGTGCGCAAACACGGTGTGATTTTCTTCACGCCGTGCCGCCAACCGTCAGTCCATCAATTCGCAAGGTGGGCTGCCCTACGCCTACTGGCACGCTTTGGCCATCTTTGCCGCAGGTGCCAACACCCGGGTCGAGCGCCAGGTCGTTGCCAATCATCGAGACGCGAGTCATGGCGTCTGGCCCATTGCCGATCAGGGTTGCGCCTTTCACGGGCGTGGTGATTTTTCCGTTTTCGATCAGGTAAGCCTCGGCAGTGGAAAAGACAAATTTTCCGCTGGTGATATCGACCTGGCCGCCGCCAAAGTTAGCTGCGTAAATTCCTTTTTTGACGGATTTGATGATTTCTTGCGGGTCATGCTCGCCGTTCATCATCATGGTATTAGTCATGCGTGGCATCGGTAGATGGGCAAAGGATTCGCGGCGGGCATTTCCCGTGAGCGCCATACCCATCAAGCGTGCGTTCAGGCTGTCTTGCAGATAACCGACAAGGATGCCATCTTCGATCAGCACGGTACGCTGCGTTGGGTTACCTTCGTCATCCACCGTGAGCGAGCCACGGCGATCAACCAGCGTGCCGTCATCAATCACCGTGACGCCTTTGGCGGCAACGCGCTGCCCGAGTCTGCCGGAAAAGGTCGAGCTGCCTTTGCGGTTAAAGTCGCCCTCCAGCCCGTGGCCTACGGCTTCATGCAGCAGAATGCCAGGCCAGCCGGGGCCGAGTACAACGGTCATTTCACCCGCTGGTGCAGGTTTTGCAGCCAAATTAACGCTGGCTTGGTGAACCGCGCAGCGGGCATATTCGCGCAGCATGTCGTCAGTAAAGTAGGCGTAATCGAAACGTCCGCCGCCACCTGAAGAGCCCTGCTCGCGGCGTCCATTTTCCTCCATGATGACGGAGAGTGAAACCCGCACCAGCGGGCGAACATCCGCTGCCATATGGCCGTCAGAGCGTGCCACGAGTATCACTTCCCAGGTGCCCGCGATGTTTGCCATGACCTCCTTGACGCGCGGGTCGGCGGTGTGTGCCATGGCTTCCAGGCGTTCGAGCAGCGATACTTTTTCGGCATCTTTGAGCGAACTGATCGGGTCACCTGCAGCATACAGTGCAGGAGAAACTCGGCGATGGCGTAACGCCGGGGCTAAGCGATGCGCGCCTCCAGCCGCAATGGCGCGGGTTGTGCCAGCGGCGGTTTGCAGCGCGCTAAGGCTGATATCGTCCGAATAGGCGAAGGCGGTTTTTTCACCCGAAATGGCGCGCACGCCAACGCCTTGCTCGATATTGAAACTGCCCGATTTGACAATGCCTTCTTCCAGACTCCAGGCCTCGGATCGCGCATATTGAAAATACAGATCAGCGAAATCTACATGATGGCTCATGAGCTGGCCAAAGACGCGTTCCAGCTTGTGTGGCGCGAGATCATAGGGAGCCAAAAGAGTTTCTTCGGCGACTGAGAGGTGATTTGCGTTCATGATTTTCCTTAGAGAACTCGGTGTTGTAGCGCAGGCAACCGTGTGCGAATATCGGCCAGGTGTTGAGGGTCAAAGTCGGCCAAAATCACGCCTTCACCCTTGTCCATGCGGACTAATATTTCGCCCCACGGGTCGATGATCATGCTGTTGCCATGGGTCATGCGGCCATTCGGGTGACGACCTCCTTGAGCCGCTGCCACAACATAGCATTGATTTTCAATCGCGCGGGCGCGCAGCAGAATTTCCCAATGTGCGCGGCCGGTGGTTTCGGTAAAAGCGGCGGGCATCACGATCAGATTGACTTCGCCCATGTGGCGGTAAAGCTCGGCAAAACGGAGGTCATAGCAAATGGATAAACCCATGCGGCCAAGCGGGGTGTCGCACGTCACTACTTCATCGCCCGCTTCAATGGTGGCGGCTTCGTCATAGTGCTCATCGCCTTTGTGAAACCCGAACAAGTGCATTTTGTCGTAGCGAGCCACACGTTCGCCTTGCGGATTGAACACTAGGCAGGTGTTGCGCATTTTGGCGGGGTTGTTGGACACGAGCGGCAACGACCCACCGACCAGCCAGAGACCATGCTGGCGTGCCATCGTGGACAAAAACTCTTGAATTGGTCCGTGGTCCATTGCTTCGCGCGCAGCGAGGCGCTCTGCATCACTTGCGCCGATGAGTGGAAAATATTCGGGCAAGACGGCCAACTGTCCCCCCGCAGCGGCGGCTTGGCTGATCAGTCGTGCCGCAGTGTCCAGATTTGGAGTGACGGCCGGGCCTGAAATCATCTGCAGGGCGGCAAGTTTCATGGGGTAATCCGAGGCACAGCAGAAGAAGATTTTTCGGCAGGTTTGGTTGTGGGGGAGGGTACTGCGGGTTCGATTATGGGCTTTATTAGGGGTTTAACGGCGGGCGCAACGGTATTCTCCAGCTTAGTGACTTTAGGGTCAGACCAAGGGCCGGTGATCTGATATTCAAATGTAAAAATCTGGCCAAAAGGATCTTTTAATATTTTTTGTGCGGCCCAGACAGCAGCACCGGCGATCGGATTGGCCATCATTGTGCCAACTGCGACACTCTCACCGAGAGCGGGTTGAACACGAGCTTGGATATTCTGTGTTTCATTCAGCAGGTTAATGCTTCCTTTGAGGAAGATTTTTGCCGAAGGAGCATTGATTTTCAAGTCAGTGGTATTCATGACTCCGTTAATAAAATCAAACTCTCCTCGGATGCTATCGAAAGCAAAACCTTCGCCAAATATATCGCGGAAATCCAGTGTGACGCGACGGATCAGTGTTTGCAAGCTTAATATGCCTAGCAGCCGACCTACGCCAGGTTCCAGTTTTTTGATTTGCCCTTTATCGGTATCAATTTTCAGTTTGCCATTGAGGCTGGGGTAATCAATCGTGAGCGGAGCGCCACGCCAGTTAAAGCGACCTGTGAGGCTAACCCGTTCGCTGCGGAGTGATTCTGGATAGCTTAAACGGGACAGTGTCTTTTCAATATTGTTTGATGTTAAATCGAAATCAATGTGTGTTTCAGATGGTGTTGGTGGTGGACGCCAGCGGCCTTTGATCGACAGGGTGTCACTGTCATTCTTGACGTTGATCACGGTGTGCCACGCAGCATCGCGGTTTTCTGCGGTGAGATGCACACTGCCCAGCGGGCGATTCTTCAGCGACAGCTCGCCAATGCTGATGTCCAGTGCCGGCAAATCGTTAATGACTTCGTTGGCTTGCGCTTGCAAACTGGCGGGTGTGGCACTGATTTCTGGTATGAAGAACTTGTCCAGATGGGCGATAAGTTTTCCCTTGCCTGCACTTTGCCATTCCAGATTGCCGGAGAGTTCACGGCTTTTTAATTCGCCTTTGGTTACCAGCGTATCCAGCCGACTGCCTGTGGCGCGAACGTCATGTAAATTTTTATCGAAAAGTTTGAGGTCGGTCACGCGCAGATCAAATTGCACGGCAGGCAAGGATGTTGCGGGTTTTTGATTGCCTCCTGCATCTATCAGCAAAAGACGGCGCCATGCATCGGCATCGAGCTTGGGCAAATTCATTGCCACCAACAATTGCTGTTCAGGCAAGGCAGCGCTGACGTCGCCGAGCGTGAGCAGTCCCTGGGTGATGACAGCGGGCGAGATATCCTGGCGACGCCCCAGTTGTAACCGCGCGGCAGGCCCCAGGCGAACATCCAGCATGTCGCGCGGGATGGCGGTCAGCAGGGGGGGGCGAGATGGTTTTGTCGTCGTCTTGCTTTGCGCCGTATCACCAGCGCCGAGTTTTTGCGCGATTCCGATGCCGGTGTGAATGTTAGTCAGGGCGTGACGTTCAAAGCTTGCTGCTAACGGCTCTTTGGCTGATTTATTAAAAGGTTCAGGCAGGCTGGATGAAAGACCGATAAGATTGGACGTGATTTTGACATCGGCCGATTTGTTTTTCACGCGAATATCGCCATTCCATTTCGCGCTGCCGGAAAGATGATCGAACACCGGATGTGTAAACTGACGGCGCAGCGCAGCGACAGTAAGTTCCCCAGCGGCATTGACTTGAACGCCATTATTGCTGGTGGTGATATTTGCAGAGAGCGGCATTCCCAGCAATGTGCCGCGAATATCCCGGGCTTCAAGATTGTCGGCGGAGAATTGCAATTGCCCGCGTACATCGGCCAGCGGCGGCAAGTCGGCATCTATGGTGAGCCGATTACTGTCAAAGCGGTATTTCCCTGCAATCTTTGTGTGCTCCATGCGGCGCAGTGGCAGGTCCAGTTTGAGCTCCAGTTCACCCGTGCCAGAAGCCTTCATGTTCTCGGTGAAGTGATCAATGCGTGCCCCGACCGGGCTGGCTTCGATATAGCGCAGGAAGTCGGGGGTCGGGCCTGCAGCTTTGCCGGTGACGATGAGCAGTTCTTCTGGTGTTTGCAGATCAGTAATTTCTGCACGCACGTCATGTAGATCAACACCAAAGATACGGCCGGTTTTGCCAGTAATCAGCATGCGCTCTCCGGCGAACAGCAATTCGCCATCAATGCCAGTGATTTCCGGCCAGCCGGTGGCATAGTCAAGTGTTGCTGCGTGGAATTTACTGCGTACTTCAAACAGGCCGCCCTGATTTTTGCTCGGCCCGCCGCGAAAGGGGAAGTGGCGTAGATCTCCTTTGAGCACGAGGTTTGCTTCGCTTGCAGTGCCGGCCAGAATGCCGGTACGTAGCCAATCACGTGTCGCTTGGCTGACAACCAGTGGAATGTACCGCCAGACAGCATTGCCATTGCCACGCGTCAGCCGGGCGACGAGATCAATTTCTCCCGGACCAGCTGGCAAGGCATGCCAACTGCCGCTGGCCTCTCCTGCCGCATCAGGGTTGCTAAAGGTGGCTTTTATCAGCTGAATACTCAAGCCATTGGCGATTTTCTTCCATTTGGCTTGTGTGGTGAAAGTATCCAGCGCAAGATTGGGTTCAGAAAAAATGGTGGGTAACGCAATTGTGCTGTTCTTCCCGTTCAGGTCGATGGTGCCGTCCTGGTCTGTGCCAGCGATATGACCATTGATGCCAGCCATGTGGGTAACAGGACCGAGGCTGCTCACGCCAAAGTTTGTCAGGCGGCTGTTAATTGACCAGTGCTGCAACGCATCCACGGGGCCTTGCCAATTAAGGCTAAGCTCAGCCAATTTTCCCTGTGGTGAATAACGGTTCAGTTGCTCGCGGGCGGTCGCATTCAGGGGGAGAAAAGTCGCCAGCTTTGATACGGTGTCCATATCAAGTTGATTGGCAGTAAAGCTGCCGCTGGGTTTATTATTTTCATCGGGCTTGGTTTTTTTCGCATGCGGGATCAGGTCCAATAAATTTAATCCGGCCAGCGTTTTTTGTTGCGGAGTTTTACTTTGCCAACGCAGGGTGACATCTGTCGGGGGCAGTGTCAGCCCATTGCGGGTGGTTAGCGCCAGGTGATTGCTGGATCCGGAAAACCCACCATCAATACGTTCTGCGGCGAGCCTGCCGTCCAGTTTTAATAAATCCAGTTCGGGAAGATCCGGGCGTAGCTGCAGGCGCACGTCTGCCAGGCGGACATCAGCCGTAGCTGCCGTGAGCTGTGCGTTGGCGAAATTGAGCCATAAGCGCAAGGCACCGCTGCCTTGTGGAATGGCTACAGGATAATCAACCCAGGCGCGCCACCCGGCGAGGTCAGCATAATCGATTTCAGCATAGGTTTCGCCTGACCAAGTCGCCAGTTGGTTCAGGTCGCGGCTTTTCAGGTTGCCGCGAATATCCAGTCGTGTCGCCAAAGCGCGGGGCGGTTCTGCAGTAAAGCCAAAACGGTGTGATGGTTTATTGTTATCAAGCTGAAAATTCAGATGATTAAGCTCGAGCGGCGGGGCATTGCGCAAGAAGTCCTGCCAGGTGATTGTGGCGTCACGAATGACGATTTGATGCTGTGCAAATAGCCAAAGTGAAAAAACATTCCGATCGGTCTTTTTTGGTGTGATTTCCAATCCGGCGGCAAAGAGGCGACCTGATTTGTCGCGGCTTAATACGATGCGTGGCGCAAGAAATTCGAGGCGGGCCAGACGTAATTCACCATATAAAAGTGAATCCCATGCGGGTTCGGCGGTGACGTGTTCAAGGTTGAGTAGTGAATCGCCCGCTGCATCTCGAATCTCGACACCTTGCAAGTTGAGGACGGGTCTTAATCCCGACCAGTGAGCTTCAATGGCGCGAATGCGGACGGGTTGCTGGATTGCAGCGCTGATGGTTTGCTCGATATTGCCACGATAATTTTCGATCTGTGGCAATACGCCATAACGTAAGGCAATGACGAGCAATGCCACGGCAAAATAGAGCAGGGTGGCACCCCATGACAACACGTGAAAAATGCGCATAAATCGACTCGAACGAGGCAGGCCTCGCAGTAGACGATTGTTAGTGAATGAAGACAAAGTGGGAATTTGAGGCATGTAAAAAGGGCACGGAGATCACGCTATTGGACGCACTGAAGTTCCCAAAAAAGGTGAAAATAGTGGTATCAGAGTTGAAATTCTAACCGATGCCTTCTATGGTCACCATGCTTGCCGACACTATCGCTGATATTGCTAAGGCTGTTTCTGTCTCTCGATATCTGGAAAGGCTGCTGACCGCCAAGCCAGCGCTTGCCGATGAAGTGACCGCGTCGCTCAAAATACCTGTCGCAAGGGCTGAGCTTTCTGGCTGGCTGAGTGGTAGGCAAGCAACTCCACTAATGAGTGAAGCAGATTTGAAGCCGTTATTGCGGCAGTTCAAGCAATATGCCTATGCGCGCATCGCCACGCGCGACCTGGTGGGGCTGGCGCCATTGGCCGAGGTGACTGAAACGATGACGCTGATTGCCGAAATGGCCATCGCGCGGGCGCTGGCCATCCTGACGGCAGCACAGGTGGCACGCTATGGCATGCCGCGTGGCGCGGATGGGCAGGCACAGGAATTGATCGTGGTCGGCATGGGCAAGCTGGGCGGGCGCGAGTTGAATGTGTCGTCAGACATTGACCTGATCTTCGTCTATCCGGAGGATGGCGATACGGATGCCGCCAATGCAGATCAGCGCAGCATCTCCAGCTTCGAGTTTTTTACGCGGTTGGGGCGCGGCCTGATCAATGCCATTGCCGAAGTCACTGCCGACGGGCAGGTGTTCCGTGTGGACATGCGCTTGCGGCCGAATGGTGATTCGGGGCCGCTGGTGTGTTCGTTCGACATGCTGGAAAACTATTTCATCACTCAGGGGCGCGAATGGGAGCGTTATGCCTGGATCAAGGCGCGGCCGTTGACCGGGAGCCGTCACGACGGGCTGGAAGCAATCCGCCGTCCCTTTGTGTTCCGTAAATACCTGGATTTCGGCACGATCAATGCGATGCGCGAGCTGCATGCGCAGATTCGCCGCGAAGTGGCCAAAAAGGATATGGCCGATAACGTCAAGCTCGGCCCCGGCGGCATCCGCGAGATTGAATTCCTGGCCCAGGTGTTCCAGTTGATCCGTGGCGGGCGGGACATGGCCTTGCAGATACAGCCGACGCTGGCGGTGCTGAAGCTGCTGGCGATGCGCGAGATCATGACGGCTGCGGCGGTAGAAGCACTGACGGCCGCCTATGATTTTTTGCGTCGCACGGAGCACCGCCTGCAATATCTGGATGATGCGCAAACCCATTTGCTGCCGGCATCTGCCGATGACCAGCAACGTGTGGCGCAGGCCATGGGGTTTGCTGATTTTGCCGCTTTCAACGTTGCCCTGAATGTCCACCGTGCCACGGTGTCCAGTCATTTCGATCAGGTATTTGCCGATCCCGGCCAAGGGCAGCAAGAACTTGTCGAGTTGTGGAACGGCACAGGCAGTGACGTGGCCGATGGTTTTGAAAAACTCGGCTATCGTGACCCGGCGGCAGCCGCGGCGCGCGTCGCGGCGATGCGCGCCGCACCACGCTACGCGCAAATGCCGGAAGAAATCCGCAGTCGCCTGGATGCCTTGGTGCCACGCCTGATCCAGGTTGCGGCGCAGGAGACGCATCCGGATGAGACGCTGGCGCGCGGCCTGGATCTGCTCGACGCGATTTCCCGCCGTGGTTCTTATCTGGCGTTGTTGCAGCAATATCCGCAGGCCCTGCAGAAAGTGGCGCATCTGGTCGGCAGTTCAAGCTGGGCGGCGAATTACCTGCAACGCCATCCGATCCTGCTGGATGAACTGCTGGACGCCCGCCTGCTCGATGTGGCGCCTGACTGGACTGCATTCCGCACAGAGTTGCAGCAGTCGCTGGCAGTGCTGGAACCGGATACCGAACGCCAGATGGATGTATTGCGTGAGCAGCATCATGCGCAGGTTTTCCGTGTGCTGGCGCAGGATATGGCGGACCTGCTGACAGTGGAAAAACTGGCGGACCATTTGTCCACACTGGCTGACATTCTGCTCGATTCAGCGCTGACCTGCGCCTGGAAAAAGCTGCCCGAACGTTATCGTGGTCATCGTGAAACACCGCAATTTGCGGTGATCAGTTACGGCAAGCTGGGCGGCAAGGAACTCGGTTACGCCTCTGACCTCGATCTCGTCTTCCTGTATGACGACGAGCATCCGGATGCCGGCGAAATCTACTCGCGGCTGGGCACGCGGCTGAATACCTGGTTGTCGGCGCAGACAGCGGCCGGCCAGTTGTTTGAAACCGATTTGCGCCTGCGGCCGAATGGCGAGGCCGGACTGGTGGTAAGCTCAATCGCCGCCTTTCGTAGTTATCAGCTTGAATCGGCCTGGGTGTGGGAACACCAGGCGCTGACCCGGGCGCGTTATTCGGCAGGTGATGCGGTGGTCGGGGCGGCCTTCGAGCGGATACGCCAGGAGGTCTTGTGCCAGCCGCGCAATCTGGCCAAGCTCAAGCGCGAGATTCTCGCCATGCGCCAGAAAATGTATGACGCACATGCCACCAAGCCGGGTGAACGGGAACGGGTGTTTGACCTGAAGCATGATCCGGGCGGGCTGATCGACGTGGAATTCATCGTGCAGTATCTGGTACTGGGTTATGCGCATCAATACCCGCAATTGACCGCCAACCTGGGCAATCTCGCGCTGCTGAAAATGGCGGCTGACCTGGGATTGATTCCGGATGGTCTGGTCGACGCGGCGCGCAATGCGTACCGCGATTTTCGCCGCATGCAGCATCAACTGCGGCTGGATGCCGCCAAGGCGCGGGTGCCGCCGGACACGGTGCAACGGGAAGTCGATGCGGTGGGCGCGCTGTGGCGCGCGGTTTTTGGAGATGCAACATTGGAAAATACAAAGGAATCGTATGCCGGTTAACTACACCACGCCTGAGCCTGCCGACTTGTTGCCGGTTGCGGGCGTTCGCCTGGGCACCGCGGAGGCGGGAATCCGCAAAAAGAACAGGCGCGACCTGACGCTGATCGAACTGGCGCCTGGCAGCCAGGTGGCGGGCGTATTTACGCAGAACCGTTTTTGTGCCGCGCCGGTGACGGTATGCCGTGAGCATCTGGCGGCAAGCCCGGCCATGCGCGCACTGGTCATCAACACCGGCATCGCCAACGCCGCGACGGGTGATGCGGGCCTGGCCGCCGCACGCGACAGCTGCGCGGGCGTGGCGCAGTTGCTGGGTTGCAGCGCGCAGGAAGTACTGCCGTTTTCCACCGGCGTGATCCTGGAACATTTTCCGACCGATAAATTGCTCGCCGCATTGCCCGCCGCGCAGGCCGATTTGAAGGTCGACCAATGGCATGCGGCAGCGCACGCGATCATGACCACCGATACCGTCGCCAAGGCGGCCTCGCGCCGTGTCACCAGCGCCGACTATTCCTGTGTGGTCACTGGCATGTCCAAAGGCGCCGGCATGATCCGCCCCAACATGGCGACCATGCTCGGCTTTATCGCCACCGATGCGGGCATTGCGCCAACACTGCTGCAACAATTGGTGCAGGACGCGGCCGATGTTTCCTTCAACTGCATCACCGTGGATGGCGATACCTCAACCAATGATTCCTTCATCCTGATGGCCACCGGCGCCAGCGGTTTGCGGATCGACAGCGAAACCTCGCCGCACTGGCCTGCCGTGCGCGAGGCAGTGATCGGCGTGGCGCAGGAACTGGCGCAGGCCATCGTGCGCGACGGCGAGGGCGCGACCAAGTTCATCACCATAAAAGTCGGCGCTGGCAACACGGCGGCGGAATGCCGTCAGGTGGCCTACGCCATCGGCCATTCGCCGCTGGTGAAGACAGCCTTCTTCGCTTCCGACCCCAATCTCGGCCGTATTCTCGCCGCCATTGGCTATGCCGGTATCAATGATCTGGACGCGGCTGGCGTCAAGGTCTGGTTGGGCAGCAATGGCGAAGAAGTGCTGGTGTCGGAAAACGGCGGTCGCGCGGCGAGCTACCGTGAGGCAGACGGCGCGCGCATCATGCAGGCGGCGGAAATCACCGTGCGGGTGGATCTGGCGCGCGGCGTGGCGCAGGCAACGGTGTGGACCTGCGATTTTTCCTACGACTACGTCAAGATCAACGCGGATTACCGCTCATGAACAGGCAACCGACAAATCAGGCATGTTTCGCGCGGGCGATGGCGCTGTTTGACGCCGCCAACCGTGAAGACCCGAATCAGGACGATGGCCAGCCGAAGGAACTGCTTTACAGTCAGCGCATGAGCGACATGCTCGGTCGCTATGCGCCAGATGCGGATGAGGCCGTGCAACTCGCCATGCGCGCACAACACATCCGCCGCTGGACGGTGCCGCGCAATAGTTACCCGCTGAACAACGAAGGCTACCATCAATGGCGCACGGGCCTGTATCGCCTGCATGCGGATACGGCCGGCGAACTGATGCATGAGGCGGGTTATGACGCAGCGATGATCGCGCGGGTCAAGTTGGCGGTAGCCAAGCGCGGGCTGAAAAGAAATCCGGATGCGCAGTTGGTGGAAGATGTCGCCAGCCTGGTTTTCATCGAGCATTATCTGCTCGACTTTGCCGCCAGCAAGCCGGATTATGACGAGGAAAAGTGGCTGGACATCCTCCGCAAGACCTGGCGGAAAATGTCGCCTGCCGCGCATCAGTTTGCGCTTTCAGGCGCTGTTTGTTTGCCCGAATCTTTGCTGCCGATGATTACCAAGGCGGTCAGTTTGGAGAAAGCACAGTGAATATCGGTTTTATCGGCCTGGGTTTGATGGGGCGGCCGATGGCGCTGCATCTGGAAGCGGCCGGGCATACCCTGCATCTATGGGCGCGGCGCGAGGCGTCGCTGGCGCCGTTTGCCACAGTCAACGCGCAGGTTCACGCCAGCCCTGCCGAAGTCGCGCGACATGCCGAGGTGGTGTTCACCATGGTCGCCGATGGGCCGGATGTCGAGGCGGTCTGTCTTGGCGATGATGGATTGGCCGCGGGTGCAAAGCCGGGTTTGATGGTGGTTGACATGAGCACCATCGCACCGGAGGCCGCGCGCCGTATCGGTCGGCAACTTGCTGAGCGCGACATTGAGTTTCTTGATGCGCCGGTATCGGGCGGCGAAATCGGCGCCATCAATGCGACCCTGACCATCATGGTCGGTGGCCGTAGCGAGATATTCGAACAGATCAAGCCGCTGTTTGCCTGTATGGGCAAGACCATCACCTTGATCGGTGAATGCGGAGCCGGCCAGGTGGCCAAGGCATGCAACCAGCTTGTCGGCAGCGTCACCATTCTGGCCGTGGCCGAGGCGCTCAACTTTGCCCGGCAAAGCGGTGTCGATCCGGTGCGTGTGCGGGAAGCGCTTTTAGGCGGCTCGGCTTATTCAAGGATTCTTGAAAACCATGGTCAGCGCATGCTGGACCGGCAGTTCAAGCCGGGCTTCAAGGCCTGGATGCAGCAGAAGGATTTGCGTATCGTGATGGACGAAGCGCATCGTCTGGGGTTGATGCTGCCTGCCGCAGCCGCAGCGACGCAGGCATTTAATGCACTGGTGGGCAGCGGGATGGGCGAGTCGGATACGGTTGCTGTGCTGCAGTTCCTCGAAAAAATCGGTTCAGCCGCCACGGGAAATAATAGACCAGCCAAGAAAGAAATTTAATGGATGCCATGAAGACAGCTACGCCGCTGTTAGCACCTCGCCCCATGACTGCTCAGCTAGGGCTGGATGCGGTCATGAAGAACGCGCCTATCGGGATATTGTTTACCCGGCAGAGCTTACTGGTGCAAGCGAATGAACAGTGCGCGGCGATCTTTGGTTATACGGTTGAAGAGCTCGTCGGACGGCGAGCGGTGGTGCTTTATCCGAGTGAAAAGGATTATGAGTCACTGGGGGTGATTGCCAGTGGCCCGCTTACGGCGGGCGAGTTATTTCAGACTGATTATGAAATGCAGCGCAAAGATGGTTGCCGTGTATGGTGTCGTTTACGCGGACGGGCAATTAATCCGCAGCATGTTGTTGATGGCGCCTTGTGGACCATTGAAGATATTACGGAAGAGCGGTTGATTATGCAGGCTTTGGAGAACCGGACTCATGAACTGACGGCAATTTTTGAATCGCAGGCCATGGGGGTTGCCATTATCAGGGAAAGCCGGATTGTGCGAAGTAATCAGCGCTGGGAAGCACTTCGGCGCATGGTTGCCGAGTTATCGGGTGATCAATCGGAAGATCTGTTCTTCCCGGACAGCGGGATGTATGATCGCCTCCAGCAATTCGCGTCGTTGCAGTTCCAATTGGGACTGGTTTTTAGTACCGAGCAAAAATATTTGCATGTTGACGGACGCTCATCGTGGCTGCGCATGGTGGGAACGGCCTTTGATGCCGCGCATCCCAAGGCGGGTGGGGTTTGGATGCTCGAGGACATTACTGATCGTCGGTTGGCAGAAGAAACCTTGCGCGATGCTCGTGACATACTTGAAAGCTGTGTTCAGGAACGCACCAAAGAGCTTGAATCAGTGGTAGTTCAGCTGCAGCAGGAAATATCAGAACGCATACGCGCTGAGCGGAATGTATGGGAGATTGCGCATCATGACAGTTTGACTGGATTGCCTAATCGGATGTTACTCCATGATCGTCTGGAACAAGTGTTAGCCAGTGGGCAACGTAATAATCACCAAGCCGCTGTGATGTTTCTTGATCTGGATCACTTCAAGAAAATTAATGATACGCTCGGCCATGCGATTGGTGACGAATTGCTCAAGCAGGTAGCTCAGCGATTGACCGGTGTCGTACGTGCTGTCGATACCGTGTCGCGCATCGGCGGTGATGAGTTCGTCATTCTTTTGCATGAAATTTCTTCTGTCGGCGATGCCTTGTTGGTGGCTGAAAAGATTTTGGCCGTTCTAGAGCCCACGATCATGATCGAGAAGTATTCGTTGCAAGTGACGCCATCGATAGGGATCAGTATTTACCCGGATGATGCAAGTGATGCATTAGTTTTAATGAAAAACGCCGATGCGGCGATGTATCACGCTAAAGATGCGGGGCGCAATACGTTTCGTTTATATTCGTCGAAAATGGATGAACAGGCATCACGGTTTTTTGCAATAGAACAGCGTTTGCAGCAAGCAATCAAAACAAGACAAATGGTGCTGCATTATCAGCCGCTCATCGATTGGGGTAGTCGAACGGTTTGTGGTATGGAGGCTTTGGTTCGCTGGAACGACCCAGTGCATGGGCTGATTATGCCAAGCGAATTTATTTCAATTGCAGAAGAAGCCGGGCTGATCGTGCCTTTAGGGGAATGGGTACTCGCCGAGGCGTTGCGTCAAAATCACTTGTGGCAAGAGGCTGGCAGGCTGGTGGTGCCGATTTCTGTCAATTTGTCACCGCGACAGTTCCGTCAGCCGGGATTGGCGGATACCGTTCGTCGAATTCTTTTGGAAACGGGCCAGCCAGCAAATTTTCTTGAATTGGAAATTACAGAATCCAGCTTGATGCATGATGCTAAGGAAACGATCTCGATACTGGATGAACTGACGGCGCTTGGCGTAAGAATCGCCATTGACGATTTTGGTACCGGTTATTCAAGCTTGAGTTATCTCAAACGTTTTCATGTACATAAACTCAAGATTGACCAGAGTTTTGTGTGTGATGTCACAACAGATTCGGATGATGTTGCTATCGTGACAGCCGTTGTCGGCCTGGCGGAAAGCATGGGGCTGGAAACTATTGCTGAAGGGGTTGAGCGGCTGGATCAGCTCAATGCACTCATCAGGTTGGGCTGCCACAAATTCCAAGGATATCTTTTTTCCCATGCCTTGCCAGCAGAAGCAGCGGATAGTATCTTCAGTCCGGTTATCCCGCAAGGCATGCAGCAACATATTTCCTTTTGATTAAATTAACTTATCGGAGCCAAGAAACGTGAATCAAATAACAACTGCCAGTGGTTTGAAAATTGAAGATACTATTGAAGGAGTCGGCGAACCAGCATGTGCTGGACAAGTAGTCACCGTACATTACACGGGCTGGCTAACCGATGGATGTAAATTTGATTCAAGCAAAGACCGCAATGAGCCATTCGAGTTTTTACTGGGGGGGCGTCGAGTCATTGCTGGCTGGGATGAAGGCGTCGTCGGCATGAAAATTGGTGGCACACGGACATTGACGATTCCGTCTGATCTTGGCTACGGCGCACGCGGTGCAGGTGGCGTTATTCCGCCGAATGCGACGCTGGTATTTGAGGTGGAGTTGCTCGGTTTGTCTTGATTGCGTACTGATTTTTGTTTGGTCTTTTTCTCAAGGGACTTTTCAGCGACGGCTCTGGCCCCATAACGGATTCAAGAATTTTTTTGCGATCCGCTATCCGTTTTGTACCTCCTTCGATCGGCTCTGCATTTCCTGTGGTCGGCTTCAGGGCCTTGCAGCGAAATCCAAGGCACATGCTTTGCGGCGTATCACCAGCGCCGACTTTTTAAAGCGCGCTCCCGCCCTCTAAAAAAAGAATAAAAAAAACCCGATACCGAGGTATCGGGTTGAAACCAGTCCTTTGCGGACTGGAGGAGGAGACGGTACACCTACATAGAACTAATTTTTTGCTAAAAAGTAATTAAGCCGACTTTTTGCTTTTTGCAGTGGAGCCTACGGCATGTATGGTTGCCGTTGTCGCAGCAGCGACGTTTGCTTCAGCCATATCGGTTACTTGCTTGGCAGCCTTGGTCATATTGTCATATGCGGAATTAGCAGCAGCAATTGCTGATTTAACAGCAGCAACAGCTACTTCTGAACCTGCAGGTGCATTTTTGAGTGCTTGATCCATGGTGTTGGCCAAGCCAGCTTTTATTTCGGTTATTTGTGCTTCAGAAACCTTGGCCAACTCACTTTGAGTCTGGGTAGCGATTTCATACACACTGCGTGAATAGGCAACTGCTTTTTCGAGCGAGGGCTGAGCCAATGTTGCTTGCATGCTGGCCAGTTCTTGAATATCTTTAGCGGAAAGCAATGCCTTAGTGTTTGCAACGCTGTCTTCAAGCAGCGTGCGGGCAGTGTTCAGGTTAAGTGCAGCCAAGCGCTCAGCGCTGGCAAAAACGGTGTTGGCAATGGTCAATATGGCTTCGATGCTTGCTTTGTTAGCCTCGGCAAATTGAGCAGGTAATTTGTTCATGATGAGTCCTCTAAAAGTAAATTTAAAAGTTAAGTGGCAGTAGCTGCAGATCAGTTCTAAATAAATAAAACTAGTTTGAAACTTCAGTTAAATTAAAACAATAAAACTAAACTTCAGTTACAACCCTTAACTCTGAACACCGACTTCTTCACTCCAGATACTTTTAGAGAAATGGTGCGTTGCAACATGATTCGAATTATAGGTAGATAAATTCGAATGTCAAGCTATTTTTGCTGCAAAGCACAAAATTTTATTAAATTTAATTATCAACAAAAACAA
>WOZP01000016.1 GCA_011620215.1 Rugosibacter sp. | reverse complement strand
TCACCAGATTGTGCAGAAAGCTGGCAGCATCTTCGCCGCTGACGCGGATCAGTCCAATATCTGCCATTGGGGTAATAACAGTGCCATTGCGTGCAGCTTGCAGCTCTGCGTCAAGTGCGCCAAAGTGCTCAAATTGGCTGGCACTATCCGCCGTAAGGCCTTGAGCAGAAAGGAAAGTAGTCCATTCCGGATTCATCGGGCATCATCCATGTGAGGTGTGAGAGGTGTATTATCGCGCTCTAGCCGAAAATTTTCCGGTTTGTTATTTCATCCTCATGCGTGTGCTCAAACTGCTGCTGAAATTGCTGTTGATAGTTACTTTGCTCATGGCAGGCGTTGGCTGGATCGCACTGCGTCCTTTGCCTCATTCCGCTGAATCCGTAGTATTTTCGATCCCCTCAGGTGCCAGTTTGCGCCGCGCAGCCCGGGTGATTGAATCCTCAGGCATTGATTTGCCTGCCTGGCAATTCGAATTATTGGGCCGACTCTTGGGCCGCGCTGCGAAAATTAAAACTGGCAGCTATGAAGTCGCCGGACAGACGACTGCACTGCAACTCGTCAATAAACTCACCCGGGGTGACGTCAGCGAAGGGCAAGTGGTGCTTGTGGAAGGACGCACCTTCAGGGAGTTTCGCGCCACACTGAATACAACACCTGATCTAGCGCATGATTCAGCAGGATTGTCTGATGCTGAACTGCTTGCCCGCATTGGCGCAACCCCACTGAATAACTCAGCCAGCGCTGAAGGCCTCTTTTTCCCTGATACCTACTTATTCGACAAAGGGAGCAGTGATTTGCATTTGCTGACTCGCGCCTACCAAGCGATGCAGCGCCAGCTGGCAATCGCCTGGGAAATCCGCGACAAGAACATACCGTTAAAAAATCCCTATGAGCTTTTGATTTTGGCTTCGCTCATAGAAAAAGAAACCGGGCAAGCCAACGACAGGCCGCAAATCGCCGCTGTTTTCATCAATCGTTTGCGTATGAACATGCCGCTGCAAACGGATCCTGCGGTGATTTATGGATTAGGTGAACGCTTTGATGGTAACTTGCGCCGTATTGATCTGCAAACAGATACCCCGTGGAACACCTATACTCGTCGCGGCTTGCCACCCACACCCGTGGCCATGCCTGGGTTTTCCGCAATAAACGCCGCAGCACATCCGCCACGGAGTGATAAAGTTTATTTCGTGGCCAAAGGTGATGGTCACAGTGTTTTTTCACGCACCCTGGAAGAACACAATCATGCTGTAGCAACGTATCAGAGAGGAAAAAAATAAAGCATGTGTGGACGATTTATTACCTTCGAAGGTATTGATGGCGCAGGTAAAAGCACCCAGCATGCGTGGCTGGCAGCGCATTTACGCTCGTTAGGGCATGAAGTCGTTGCCACACGCGAGCCAGGGGGTACACCCTTGGGTGAAAAATTGCGCGGGTTGCTTCTAGCTGAACACATGCATATTGAAACCGAAGCTTTGCTGATGTTTGCAGCGCGCCGCGAACATATGGCACAGGTAATCGAACCTGCATTAGCGCGTGGTGCCTGGGTGGTTTGTGATCGGTTTGTCGATGCTTCTTTTGCTTACCAAGGCGGAGGAAGGGGCCTTGCCTGGGAAAAAATTGCCACATTGCGTGATTGGACATTAGGAGATTTGCAGCCGGATATCACGTTCATTTTCGATGTTCCTGTCGCAACAGCTCAAGAAAGATTAGCGAAAACCAGTAACCAGCCGGACCGGTTTGAGAAGGAAAAAGCAGCTTTTTTTGAGCGCGTGCGTGTCGCCTATCAGCGTATTGCCACAGAAAATCCACACCGCGTCACCGTCATTGACGCCACTCAATCGCCTGAATTTATAAATAAATTACTTGAGAAATCAATTGCAACTATCTGATAATTTTGTTAATTATAAAATAATTGACTCCCTGTTGGCACAGGGGGTTGAGCGCCTGCCCCATGCGCTCCTGTTTGTTGGACCGCGTGGCGTAGGCAAACGCATGCTGGCTGAAAAATTAGCCACATTATTGCTGTGTGAATCCCTTGGCAAGTCCGGCATGAAAGTCAACCGGCCTTGTGGTGAATGCGCAGCTTGTCGCTGGATGAAATCCGGAACGCATCCTGATTTTCGGCTTGTAACATCAGACAGTGAAAAAGAAGCAGAAGAAGTAACGGAAGAAACTGAAGCTAAAACTAAAACGAAGAGCAACGAAAAAGCCAAAAAACCGGCGGCGAGCAGTATCGGTATTGATCAAATTCGCGCCTTGGAAGATTTTGTATTTACAGGTAGCCACCGCAACGCCCGTCGTATCATCTTGATCACAGAAGCGGAGGCGATGACCATTCCAGCCGCTAATTCACTTCTTAAAATACTTGAAGAACCACCTTCAAGTGTTTATTTTATATTGATTTCAAATAATCAAAAAAAATTACTGCCCACCTTGCGCAGCCGGTCTCGCGTCGTGCCATTTTCTCGGCCGGATGATCAAACCACTGCACAGTGGCTGGAGCAGGCAGGGCTGGATGCTCAAGCGGGGCGCTATCTTGATCTCGCCGGTGGCGCACCTTTGCGCGTGATGCAATGGAAAAATGACGGTCAATTGGCGGCGATTGATGCCCTCATTGATAGCTTGGCATCTGCCCCTGCTGATCCACTGATGCTGGCTACTCGCTGGGAGGGTTTGCTTAAATCAAAAACTGAAAACTCATTTCATATGGAAAACCTGGTGGAAGGTGTGCAATGCTGGTTGTTTGATTTAGCCCTTGAACAAGCTTCCGGTGAAGTCCGCTACCACAGTGGCTGGCCACGGCCAAAAAATATTGCAGCGCTCGATCCAGTGGCATTACTTGCCGGATGGCGTGAAATCAATACTTTTCGCCGTAGCGCACGACACCCGCTTAACCCGCTATTATTTCTCGAGTCCCTTGCCATTCATTATCTGCGCGCTCTGCGCCCAATCCATTCATGACAGAACTTCTGGTTGACTCTCATTGCCATCTTGATTTTCCTGATTTTCAGGGGAGTGAGACGACTTATTTAGCTGCAATGCAAGAGCATCACGTCGGTTGGGCGCTTATCGCCGGTGTCACGCTGGAACGCTTTCCCGGCGTGTTGGCGCTTGTTGAGCGTTTCCCCAATCTTTATGCGGGTGTTGGGGTCCACCCCGATACGGAGCAGGGTGAAGAGCCTACTGTAACAACCCTTGTGCGTCTCGCCGAGCATCCTAAAATAGTCGCCATCGGCGAGACCGGCCTGGATTATTATCGACTGGAAGGCGATCTGGAATGGCAAAGAGAGCGTTTTCGTACGCACATCCGTGCGGCCAAGCTCTCAAACAAGCCTTTGATTATCCATACAAGAGAAGCGGCGGAAGACACACTGCGTATTCTTCGTGAAGAAAATGCCGGTGAAGTAGGGGGCGTATTCCACTGCTTTACGGAAACACTCGACGTAGCCAAGGCTGCGCTTGATCTGGGCTTTCATATTTCTATTTCTGGCATCGTCACTTTTAAAAAAGCACAACAAGTCAAAGAAATTGCTATTTTTGTGCCTCTGGACCGATTACTTGTAGAAACAGACTCGCCTTATCTTGCCCCTGTCCCGCATCGCGGCAAGCTAAACCAATCTGCCTGGGTGCGCCATGTAGCAACTGAAGTTGCTCAGCTGCGTGGCATGGCTGTGGATGAACTCGCCCAGGAGACTACGAAGAATTTCTTTAAGCTTTTTATTAAGAATAATGAATAACTTATTAATATTTATATGCTTTTGTTTTTTTAGCCTAGCGTCTCACGCCGGAGCCTATGACGATATTTTAATTGCTGCACAGAATGACGATAGCGCTACCGTCATGGATTTGATTAACCGTGGCATGGACGTGAATACCTCGGATCCTGCTGGTTCAACACTGCTCATGATCGCAGTACGTAACGGAAACCAGGGTTTGGCCGAGCAACTAATTAAAAGCAAAGCCGCGATTAACCATCTCAATCGGCATGGCGATTCAGCCTTAACCCTCGCTGCTTTGAAAGGCCAGCTGCTTATAGCCACCATCCTGTTAGAAGCAGGCGCAGAGGTTAATCCTGTCGGTTGGACACCACTTCATTATGCAGCCTATAAAGGCCATCGCGAGCTCATAGCACTGTTGATCAAATCAGGTGCCAAACTCGATTCACCTGCGCCTAATCGCCAGACAGCATTGATGCTGGCAGCAAAAAATGGGCATGAAGAGATTGTTCGCCTTTTGATCGCTGCAGGAGCGAATATCAGCTTGCAGGATGCTGATGGAAAAACGGCTCGGGAGCTGGCTTTGGAAAAGGGGCATACCGACAGTGCACGCTGGCTTTAATGTGCCTGAATATCTTGAACCTTCTTCAATAATAGCATCGACTTCAATAGTTCGCATAATTTGTATTATGTAAACTTTAATTATTGCAAGGCTCGATAGATAAACAGGCTGATTTAATAACCTATCTTGACTTTAGAGGGCCCAACCACCGAGCACCCTCTAAATCACGCACCTACAATATCCCGATAGGCATGCCATGTAGCATGTCCCAGTAACGGAATGATCACAATCATGCCCCAGATCTGGGTTGCAAATCCTATAGCAGTCAAGGTCACAAGTAAGGCCGCCCATAAAAGCATCGCTGGCAGATTCGCCATGACGGCCCTGACACTGGTACCCATAGCAGTAATTAATCCTGTGGATCTATCCATGATCATGGGAATAGAAACTGCGGTGAGTAGAAAAACCCCGGCAGCGATGACACCCCCTACAGCGCCATAAGTCAATAGAAAGGTAGCATCCGCAGAAGTGATCCAGCTAGTCTGATAAATAGCGCCGCTTATAGCGGGGAGCTCACCATGAAAATAATTTTTAAAAATTATGGCAGACAACCCGAACCAAACAAAAATAGATAGTACAAGCAGCGCAGCCAGCCTTGCTAATCGACGACCATTTATTCTTAATCCATTCAATGACATATCGAAACTCACCGGCTGCCCTGATTCCTTACGGCGAGATAACTCATACAGACCGGCTGCCATGAGTGGGCTAACGAGCATAAAGCCGGAAATAGCAGCGGCAAAAAAATACAGGTGATTACTTGCAAATATTATGACTACCCAGCCCATGGCCGTAATAATCAGGCCGTGACCCAAACTCGCTGTCAGGCTATGCCGCATATCCTCCCAACCCTGACGCAACCAGCGGAATGGACTTAAGAGTCCTACTTGTCGAATAGAAATAGCGTGTTCTGCTGGGTGGATGGAAACATTTTGTTCGCTCATGTCAGTCTCCTCAGACTTTTGTTCGAAGTAAAGATGATCCTCACCTGCTATGCCAGACGGAATGACTCCCATCCGACATCTTTATCCTACGCCATTTTCATAATACGAACCAGGTTGATAGCAAAAAAATGCCGGGAGTCGGCGCCCTACCCTTACAGAAAACGACGCGGTAGCAAGCCATGTGTCCGTGCTTGTTTTTCAAGTACTTCGCGATCATCCGGGTGAGCTATGCTGATAAGTGCATTCACGCGTTCCGGTATGCTTTTCCCTTTAAGGTTAACCATCCCATACTCAGTCACCACATACATCACATCGGTACGAGGTGTGGTAATTACAGTGCCAGGGGGGTGTCCCACAACGATACGCGAGCGTGGCTGATCGCCTTTCATGTAACGAGACGAGAGGCACATGAAGGATTTACCGCCTTCTGACATAAAGGCACCTCGTACAAACTGCAGCTGCCCGCCAGTACCTGTCTTGTGTTTGAAGCCTGCACTCTCGGAAGCTACCTGCCCCATCAAATCAATCTGCATCGCATTGTTAATGGAGACCACCTTACGGTTACGCGCAATATTTTCTGTGAGATTCGTCTCATTAACCGGCAAACTCATGCACATTTCATTGCCGTCAATAAAGTCATACATGCGCTTTGTTCCCATGGCGAATGTGAAAACCATCTTGCCGCGATAAGTGCTTTTACATGCACCGGTCACTTTGCCTGCCGTCACCAGATCGACCATGCCATCAACAAACATCTCCGTATGAACACCAAGATTCTTAACGGGCGCGTAGGCCAAGGCACCGCAAACCGCATTGGGCATGCCGCCGATACCAATCTGCAGACATGCGCCATCTTCTATTTCCGGGATGATCAGGTTTGCCACTTTGATATCAACATCAGTCACCGGGGCACTGGGTAATTCCGTCAAAGGGGCGTTATCACCTTGAATAACCGCATCGACTTCAGATATATGAATGACATTTTCCAGGCCGTAACATGTGGGTAGTGCAGTGCTGGTTTCTACCACCACGCGACGGGCTTTGTCGCATAGGGCACGTACATAGCAGTTCGATGCACCGAAGTTGAAGTAACCGTGTCGATCCATGGGTGTGGTTTTAATGACGGCAATATCCACATCCAGATAATCCTTATACAACCTTGGCCCTTCGCCAAAATTAAAGGGAATATAACTGGCCACACCGTTGTCATACAGCTTGCGGTCCTGCGCTGAAAAATGCCAGCTCTCCCCATGAAAATGTTGTTGCTCAGGATCAACTTCTAACACTCTGCGTGGCTTCGTGGTCAGGATGCTTCTGATGCGCACATCCTCTAGTTGAAGTTTGCGTTCTGCCAATGCCGCATCAAATATGTCTGGCTGATTAAGCGAGGCGCCGTAATCGACCGACCAGCCTGATTGAACGATATTGGCAACAACTGCTGCAGTTACCGTTTTTTCTTGTAGCATTTTTTGCAGGTTCATGCCGATGCCCCTTGAATTTAGCCATTAATTTAACCTGAAAGTTTGTTTTGATACTGCGTCGCTTTACTTTATCAATCGATCTCACTTGCTAGTTTTTCAATCGCCGCAATCCCCATGGCATAGTACTGCTCATTTCGCTGCCAAGGCTCAGTGGGTACAAGGCGGCTAAGTAGTCTGACCTCAGGCGCAGGCTCTGGCTGCCAAGCCTCCAGCAGGATACCTACGGCATCGGGCGCATTGCATACTAATAACACATCACATCCTGCTGTCCATGCCGCATTTGCCCGGTCGACAATATTGCCCGCCACACTGGCGCCTTCCATGGAAAGATCATCGCTGAAAATAACACCATCGAAGGCAAACTCATGACGTAACTTATTAATCCATACCGGAGAAAAACCAGCGGGGCGGGAATCAATTTGCGGATAAATCACATGCGCAGGCATGATGGCATCCAGCGTAAGGTGCCGATACGGCATCAAGTCGTCGCACATGTCAGCCAACGCACGTTCATCCACTGGAATAGCCACATGTGAATCCGCTGCAACCCAGCCGTGACCAGGGAAATGCTTACCGCAACAGCGCATACCTGCCGACTGCAATCCATTGATCAGCGCACCAGCAAGTTCAATCACCGCTTGGGGGTTACGATGGAAGGCACGGTCGCCAATAACTCCGCTCCGCCCCCAATCAAGATCAAGCACAGGGGTAAATGAAAAATCAACCCCACACTGACGCAGTTCAGCAGCAAGTAAATAACCGATGGTACGCGCCGCTTCACAAGCGCCTGTTGCATCGGTATCCCACAAGGTGCCCAACTTTTGCATGGCGGGTATCAGGCTGAAATCATCCCGGCAGCGTTGCACGCGCCCACCTTCGTGATCAATGGCAATCAAGAGTCGCGGTGTGCGTAGCGCATGAATTTCCGCACACAACTCGGTCAGCTGCTGGCAATCGCGATAGTTGCGCGTAAAAAGTATTACTCCGCCAACTAGCGGATGTATCAGTCGCTCAGCATCTAGCGCAGTCAGCGCATAGCCTTCAATGTCTATCATCAAAGGGCCAGGAGGTTGTGCTGAAAGTGTTTTCATGGCGTTTCCAGTAAAACAAATGCGACGGCGTAATCGTGTTCGTCACTAAGTGAAAGATGGGCCATCATATTTCGCTGAGAAAAATAAGCGGCAAGTGATGGAGAAAAAACAAAGCCAGGTTTGCCAAGGGCATCATGTGTGATACTGATTTCAGGCAAAACCAAAGGGGAACGTATACCTGTACCCAGTGCCTTGCCCAGGGCTTCTTTGGCAGCAAATCGTTTGGCAAGCACGCGGGCCGGGTCTTGACTGGCAATGCAGGCAGCACGCTCATCGGGCGCTAAAATCTTTTGCAAAGCCCGTTCGCCATGGCGTTGCCACAACTCGGCCATGCGTTTGATTGCAACGATGTCAGTACCTATGCCAAAGATCATGCGCGATGCATGCCGTTGCGATGCATGCCATTGATCAGATCTTTCATTTCACGCACTGCTTCGCGCATACCCACAAAAACAGCCCGGCTAACAATGGCATGACCAATGTGCAGTTCACGGATACCCGGTAGCGCGGCAATAGGCTGTGTGTTCACGTAGTTAAGTGCATGTCCTGCGTTTAACCGCATACCTGCAGCAGAAACCGCTTCACCGGCTAAGCGAAGTTTAGTCAACTCAGCCTGGACGGCCTGGCTTTCTTCATCACGTCCCTGCGTGTGAAATGCTCGCGCATAAGGCCCGGTGTGGAGTTCACACACATGCACACCAATACGTGCCGCAGCAGCAACCTGAGCCAATTCAGCGTCAATAAAAACGCTGGTTTGAATACCCGCCTGGGCCAGACGAGAAACAACCCCGTGCAGTCTCTGCTCCTGCTCAACAATATTTAATCCGCCCTCGGTCGTGACTTCATGACGCCCTTCAGGCACCAGCATGGCCATTTCAGGTTTGATGGCACAGGCAATGGCAATCATTTCTTCGGTTGCAGCCATTTCAAGGTTCAATTTGATGTGTGTGAGCTCACGCAAGCGGCGCACATCGTGATCCTGAATGTGCCGCCGATCTTCGCGCAGATGCACCGTGATGCCGTCCGCGCCACCAAGTTGCGCTTCAACCGCTGCCCATACGGGATCTGGCTCATAAGTTTGTCGCGCCTGACGAATCGTGGCGACATGATCGATATTCACGCCCAGCTTAATCACAGTTC
Organism: Rugosibacter sp.; assembly: GCA_011620215.1. Lineage (GTDB taxonomy): Bacteria > Pseudomonadota > Gammaproteobacteria > Burkholderiales > Rhodocyclaceae > Rugosibacter. The sequence goes on along the minus strand of WOZP01000016.1, from coordinate 11,841 downwards.
CTGTAGCTCCATAAAAACCCGCCGCGATTGCAACGGTTTTCCTCCCAGATGATGCGCAATCAGTTGGCGCATCAACATCTTGCTCTCCATCCGTGTTTGCGGATCGGTATAGTCGTCCGCCATCATGTCGAGCAGCGTTTTACCATGTAAAACACTTATATTCGGCGTATCACCAGCGCCGACTTTTCGGACCGGCCCGCGTTCAACCTGAAAAGCATATTGTTCTTGTGCAATGATTTGATCGCCAGTGACTGCCTCGCGATCCAGCGTCAAGCCATAGCCTAATTCCTTGAGCAGCGTCTTCTCGAATCGTCTCAACTCGGGCGCATCCGCCCCACCGAGAGCCAGCGCATGCAGTGCCGCACTGTAAGCGTCGAACAGCACACCATGCGGATCTTCTCGTGGCAACATCTTGACCAATAGCTCATTGAGATAATAGCCCAGCAGCAAGCAGCGCCCACCTAATAATGGCATGCCGCCTATCCATTCGGCCTTGGCGAGTGTTTTGACCTCCCCTGCCCCAAACCAGCCAATCTCTAATGGCTGGAATGCCATCAACAATCCGCGCAATGCGGAACGTGGCCGTCGTGCACCGCGTGCCAGCAGCGCCAAACGCCCATGGTCGCGAGAAAAAACATCAACAACCAAACTGGTCTCGCTGTAAGGATAAAGGTGCAACACAAAAGCGCGTTGCTCATCAATGCGTTGCTTCCCACTCACCGTATTACTCGTAGCCCAAAGACTTCAAGGCGCGCTCGTCATCAGCCCAACCAGTTTTTACCTTGATCCAGGTTTCCAACCAGACTTTGCCGCCAAAAAGCTTCTCCATGTCTTTACGGGCATCAGTTGAGATGCGCTTGAGCCGCTCACCCTCCTTGCCAATGACCATCACTTTATGGGCTGATCGATCAACAATGATCGCCGCAAAAATACGCCGTAATTCGCCCTCTTGCTCAAATTTCTCGATCTCGACCGCCAAGCCATAAGGCAGCTCTTCGCCAAGATTGCGAAATAGTTTTTCGCGCAGAATTTCCGAAGCGAGAAAGCGTTCGGATCGATCCGTGATGTCATCCGCCTCAAACACCGGAGGCATCATCGGCAGATAAGTGGCTACAGCAGATAACAATGTCTCCGTACCCACGCCTTTTTCGGCAGATAGCGGCACGATCTCTCTAAAGGTGTGTAGGGCTGAAATTTGTGCGATAAATGGCAGCAATTTTCCTTTATCTGCCAACCGGTCGATTTTATTAATCACCAAAATGACGGGTTTTTCTGCTGGCAGCATGGCCAGCAGTGCTTCTTCGTCCACGCCCCAGCGCCCGGCTTCAATCACCAGCAAAATTACATCCACATCGGCGAATGAGGAAGTGACGCTTCGATTCATCAGCCGATTAAGTGCATTCGTGTGTGATGTTTGAAAACCTGGCGTATCGACAAAAATAAATTGATTGTCAGCCGTGGTCAACACACCGTGAATGCGATGTCGCGTGGTTTGTGCCTTCCTTGAGGTAATACTCACCTTGGCGCCCACCAGGCGATTCATCAGCGTGGATTTACCCACATTGGGGCGGCCAATTACGGCCAAATAACCGGTACGGAAATTTTCATTCATTTTTTTATTGGATCAATCCGGGTGAGCACTAACCGTGCGGCTTCCTGTTCAGCGATACGACGGCTACTGCCTTTGCCAACGCACAAAATATTCAGCGCGGCAACGGCACATGACACCTCAAACTCCTGTGCATGCGCTTCGCCATGCAAGTTAATTAAAGAATAGCTTGGCAAAGATAATTGGCGCCGCTGCATTAATTCTTGCAAGGTGGTTTTAGGATCTTTCCCTGATTTTCGTGGATCGATACGTAAAATCCAGGGAGCAAAAAGGCGGTCAATCACCTGTTGTGCAGCAATAAACCCTGCATCCAGAAATACTGCCGCGAAGACCGCTTCCAACGCATCGGCTAGTGTTGATGGGCGGCTAAAGCCACCACTTTTCAGCTCCCCTTCACCCAAGCGCAAATGTTCCCCCAGGCGAATGCTCAGTGCAATTTCAGCAAGGGTTTCTTGACGCACCAGGCTCGCCCGCAAACGAGACAGCTCGCCCTCGTTACATTCTGCGTAGCGCAGAAACAAGGCGTGCGCAATAGCGCAATTGAGTATTGAATCACCAAGAAACTCAAGCCGCTCATTGTGTGGCACACCAAAGCTTCGGTGCGTCAGCGCCTGCCGGAGAAACTCAGGACGGGTAAACTGATGTCCCAGTGAAGCTTCTACAGCTTTGAGCTTCATTTCTTCGCGCTACTACCCTCAAAATCAAAGACCAGGCTAACGTTATAAAACAAGGGAACTTTCTTTGCATAGGCAAAAGAAATGACTAATCCACCGTCTTCCTTGTTTACTTCAAGATCTTGTCCAGTCACGCTTTTAATGATGTCAATATCAGCACGTTTATCGTATGCCGCGCGCACATCGGGTATTGCTGCTTCTTTTAGATTGCTATCCATTGCGGTCGCCTTGACTACCTTGAGAATCTTCCCGTACTCAATCCATTCAGGCAACACCTTCATTGTCAGCAAAGCAAGCAGCACAAAAATCACGCTGCCTATCATCATGCCATTGAGGCTAACACCCCGTTGAAATTTCATTTTCTCTCCTAGTGAAAAGAGCCGATACGCTGTAAATCGCTAAAATTAAACCAGATGAAAAACGCTTTTCCCACCAGATTTTTATCCGGCACAAACCCCCAGAAACGGCTGTCTTGGGAGTTATCGCGGTTATCACCCATGACAAAATAATGTCCTTTTGGCACTTGGCAACTCACGCCATCATTATTGTAGTGGCATTGATCATTATCCGGGAAGTTCACAATCGGCCGCACATAACCAGGAGCTTCAGGATCGATAAGCACCGCGTGCTGCACTTCGCCCAAAGTCTCTTTAAAGCGTGGCGTGTAATACAAGCGGGCTGGATCCAGATAGTCACCCGCGCTTTCATGTTTTATTTCTTGGCCGTTAATCGTCAGCTTTTTGTTGTGATATTCCACGCGATCTCCCGGCAGACCAACTACACGCTTGATGTAGTCCAGCGAAGGATCCGGCGGATACCGAAATACCACCACGTCACCTCGTTTAGGACTGTTGATTTCTACTATTTTCTGATTGATTACCGGTAAGCGAATTCCATAGGTGAACTTATTCACCAAAATAAAATCGCCTACCACCAAGGTAGGAATCATCGAGCCAGAAGGGATTTTAAAAGGTTCAACGAGGAAAGAACGAAGTACAAAAACAGCCAGAATAACCGGAAAGAAACTGCCTCCATACTCAACCCACCAAGGGTCTTTTGCGTCAGCAGGTCGCTTTTTTCTGGCCCAGAAATGGTCGAACGCCCAAAGAACACCCGTAAAAACGACAAATAAAAACAAGATCAAGGCAAAATTCATGAAGGCTCCGCGAGGCTATGTCGACTGAAACAAGAAACTACAAAAAATATACTAAGACCACGGATGCTACGGCTATCGACAAGCAGGAAAAGAATTATTTATCGCCAACACGCAACACGGCAAGAAAGGCTTCTTGAGGAATTTCTACCCGACCGACTTGCTTCATGCGCTTTTTTCCTGCCTTTTGTTTTTCCAACAACTTCTTCTTTCGTGAAATATCACCGCCATAGCATTTGGCGAGTACATCCTTGCGCATGGCTTTAACGTTCTCACGCGCAATGATGGTAGCGCCAATCGCTGACTGAATCGCTACATCGTACATTTGACGTGGAATCAGCTCGCGCATTTTGGCTGCCAGTTCGCGCCCGCGATAAGCCGCATTAGCGCGATGAACGATCAAGGAAAGTGCATCCACTTTTTCAGCATTGATCAGGATATCAAGCTTGACAACATCGGCGACACGGTATTCTTTAAACTCATAATCTAGTGACGCATAACCACGTGAGACAGACTTCAGCTTGTCAAAAAAATCCATGACCACCTCGGCCATGGGCATTTCATATGTAAGCTGAACTTGCTTGCCACGATAGGCAATATTGATCTGACGTCCCCGTTTTTGCTCGCATAGAGTAATAACGGCACCGAGATATTCCTGTGGCACAAAAATAATGTTGGTAATAATGGGTTCGCGAATTTCTTCGATCTTCTGCAGTTCTGGCAACTTGGCGGGATTTTCTACCAGAATCTCTTCGCCATCGCGCAGGCGCACTTCGTACACCACGGTGGGTGCGGTGGTAATTAAATCCTGGTCGAATTCACGCTCTAGCCGCTCTTGCACAATTTCCATATGCAAAAGCCCTAAAAAACCGCAGCGAAAGCCAAATCCGAGTGCTTGTGAAACCTCCGGCTCATAATGCAAGGAAGCGTCATTCAAGCGAAGTTTTTCGAGCGCATCGCGCAGTGACTCGTATTGATTTGACTCTATCGGGTAAAGACCAGCAAAAACTTGCGGCTTGATTTCTTTAAAGCCTGGCAAAGCTGCCGCTGCGGGACGATCAACCAGCGTAATGGTATCGCCGACTTTTGCGGCATCAAGTTCTTTGATGCCGGAAATAATAAAGCCCACCTCACCCGCCTTTAAGTCAGGTCGAGGCAATGCTTTAGGAGTGAATACACCCACTTGCTCACACAAATGCGTACTGCCTGCAGCCATAAGCAATAGCTTGTCTTTTGCTCTGAGCATGCCATCAACGACACGCACGAGCATCACCACACCCACATAATTATCGAACCACGAATCAATAATCAGCGCTTTCAGGGGCGCATCCAGTTGTCCTTTGGGCGGGGGAATGCGTGCAATGACGGCCTCTAATACATCGTCCACACCCAAGCCGGTTTTCGCTGAGCAAAGCACCGCGTCAGTCGCATCAATCCCGATGACATCTTCAATTTCCTGCCGGGCGTTCTCGGGATCAGCTTGCGGTAAATCAATTTTGTTTAAAACCGGTACCACCTCAACACCGAGCTCTAGCGCGGTATAGCAGTTGGCGACCGTTTGCGCCTCAACCCCTTGCGAGGCATCCACGACCAGCAATGCGCCTTCGCAGGCCGATAGCGAGCGGCTCACTTCATAAGAAAAATCAACGTGCCCTGGTGTGTCAATCAAGTTGAGGTTATAGGTTTTACCATCTCGGGCCTTGTAACTTAATGCGGCGGTTTGCGCTTTAATGGTGATTCCGCGCTCTCGCTCAATATCCATTGAGTCAAGAACCTGAGATTCCATTTCGCGGTCTGACAAGCCTCCGCACTTATGGATAATGCGATCTGCCAGCGTGGACTTGCCGTGATCGATGTGAGCAATGATAGAAAAATTACGAATGTGATTCATAAAGAACCAATAAAAAAGGCGCCCAAGAAACATACCGAGCACCTTTGAAGCCTTAAAAAAGAGCCCTGATTTTAACGGAAAGCGTTCAAATACTCACGGACTTTCGCGCTATCAAGGAAATAATGGCACAGCATCTGGCCTTCCGAATCGAGCAAAACCGGCACTAGTTCGTCATACTCAGCAACCAATGCCGGATCTGCATCAACATCAATCACGTCGATATCAAAGTTGATTACACCCATCTCGTCGCGAAGTGCATTTAATGCGACCAGCATGTCATCACAAAGATGGCAATAAGACCGATGCAACAGCCGCAGGATTGGGTTATTTATCCGCTGCTCCTTTAATAATGACAAAGGTTTGTACTTCGCCGCGCCGCACAAGCAGCGTAATGGATTCTGTTTTATTGACCGCTGCGATAAGCTCATTAAATTGCGCGACCGTCTTGAGCTCAACCTGGGTTCCCTTGTGGATGAGCGAGAGCAAAATATCCCCCGGCCGCAAATCAGTGCGCACCCCGGCACTCGTCACATCTTCGACGATCAGCCCACTGGGCAGCCCCGCAGCACGTTTTTGTTCTGCTGACAATGCAGACAATACCAAACCTAAACGATTAGCCTTAGTGGGCTCGGATGCTTTGTGGCCAAGCTTGGTTACAGGTGCACCATCTTCAGGAATTTCACCCATCGTGACCACTACATCTAGGGCGGTTCCTTTGCGCCAGAGCTGCACGGGCACTTTGCTGCCCGGTTTGGTCGCGCCCACCTTGCGGGGTAATTCGCTAGACTCTGTTACCGGCTTGCCATCAAACTTGAGAATAATGTCGCCTGGCGCAATCCCCGCTTTGTCTGCTGCGGCACCTTTTTCTACCGAGGCAACGAGCGCGCCTTGTGCTTTTCCCAAGCCAAAAGACTCTGCCAGATCTTTACTCACCTCTTGAATCACCACGCCCATACGGCCACGGCTCACGCGCCCATTTTGTTTGAGCTGGGCTTGAACTTCCATTGCAATATCGATCGGAATAGCAAAAGACAAGCCCATGAATCCACCTGATCGTGAATAGATCTGCGAATTGATCCCCACGACTTCGCCCTTCATATTGAATAAAGGCCCACCTGAATTACCTGGATTAATCGGTACGTCGGTTTGAATAAAAGGCACAAAGTTTTCTTGCGAGAGAGAACGCCCTTTCGCACTCACGATACCTGCGGTGACAGTATTCTCAAACCCAAAAGGAGACCCAATAGCCACAACCCATTCGCCGACTTTCATTTTCTCCGGGTCACCCAATCGTGTAAAGGGTAACTTTGCGGCTGCAATTTTGATTAAAGCGACATCGGTGCGTTTATCAGCGCCCAGAACTTTGGCTTTAAATTCTCGCTTATCTGTGAGTTTTACCGTCACCTCATCAGCCCCGTCAACGACATGGGCATTGGTCAAAATATACCCGTCTGCGCTGATGATAAAACCTGAACCCAAGGACTGGTTTTTGTATTCACGCGGCTGACCAGGCTGATCAGGCTGCCCTTGTTCCCCTGGCATTCGCGGAATTTGTCCAGGGAAAAACCGCCGGAAAAACTCTTGTGCGGGATCATTTTCATCGAAGGGAAAAAGCTGTGCCTGCGCGCTTTGTTTGATGATTTGCGTCGTACTGATATTTACAACCGCCGGGCCTTGTGCCTCAACCAGATCAGTGAAATCAGGTAATTCTCGTGCCTGACTGGGGCCAGGTAACAAAGCAGATAAGGTCACTGCGAAAACCAGACAAAGATTCTTCATTTCCAAGTCCTGCTCCTTTAAGGTTTTTCGAAAAATGTTATTTCTTGGTGTAGTTTCTGTAAAGAAAAAGGGTATTGCATCAAATGATGCCCATCATGAAAACGTTGCTCGCGATGCTGCAATAATAAAAAACCAAGTGTTAACCCAACCAGAACACCTGCGGATGCTGCACCATCACCCGATAGCCATTGACCCACCACCGCACCACTGATACTTAACAGCAGGGGAATGCCATACGATGCTAGCGCCGCGCGAAAGACTGTGCCTTCAGCAACCGCCAAGCCGACACGATCACCCACATGTAAATCCAGCGTATTGCTCATACGGTAACGACGGGGTTGATTTATTTGGTTCAGCAAACTTGTTGGGCATCGTGCAGGATTCGAGCAGTGATCGCACGCGGCAGGCCTGGCCGATACTTCAACCCAGACTTCGTTATCACTTATCACCGCAACCACGCATGCCTCGCATTGCATCATTATTTCCTCCACTCAATACCATCACCTAGCTGTTTAAGTGCGAGAGCGGGCACCTCACCCATCACTACCAAATAATGCTGTGGGGTTTGCCGACGATATACATTCAGCGCGCCCATGCTGGATAATACTGCCGGGCCACTTTGCTCTGCTCCCTCGGAGTTAGTACGTGGTTCAATAAATGCAGAAATTATAGCCACGCCGTCTGAAAACAAAATGTGTAATGCAGACTTTTCGGAACCAGACTGGCGCTTCATTGCATTAATACGTCGAAAACCGGGGATTTTCTTGTGAAATACCCAGCCCAAATCTTCCGGTACAATTTCTGTCGTGGTAATTTTCTGTACTTGCAGGCCCTCAGTAGGGAAGTGCGGCTTTAAGGCTTGAGGTGGTAATGTGCCACCAATAGCGATTTGAGTGAAACTAAAAGAATCCAGCGTTTCACCATGCCCACCCAAAACCACGGCTCTCAACAATAAACCACTGGCATTGTCTAGCCAAAACTCATGTCCATAGCGCATGTCGTCACGAGGATCTAAAACGATGACGCGGCTATTGATGCCGGCGACACGGCCTTGACCAATGGAACGAATCGAATAATTGTCCTGCAAGCGACTCATTCCAGCAGGCAGTAGCGCAGGAAATTGACGATGCGTTGACCGGGTTTCAACAATCAGACGCTTTTCAATGGGGAAAAAGCTGATTGTTTCATCCCCGTTACGAATCATTTCACGTGGGCTGCCATCGAGTACCTCTATCCGCCCTAGGTCACGGCCATCGATCCAAGCATGCGCTATGCGCGAAGTCTCCATCCGATCAGCGCTACGGTAAACAAACACCCCTTCGTAGGTTAGCTGGCGAGAGGCCTGGGCCATGCGCTGCAAAGCCATCAGGTTATTCTCTGCTTGAGCAAAAGTCGGCGCTAGCAATGCGGCGACTGTAGCAATTACGGCAAAGAGGCAACCGCCCTGAGCACGCAAAAGTTCCATTAGCGATTGATATCCAAAACTGACACGGTACGAATATGATTTGCACCGTCAACTAGCGCCCCGCCCTCATAGGCTTGATGCGCCACGAGATATTCCTGCAATCGCGCGGCTTGTTTTACATCGGCGACAGTGGATAAAGCGGGTGCCGATGAAACGCGAGACGTGACAACTTTATTGCCCGTGGCAGGAGGAATCATAACCGCAAGGCTAGGTACAACAGTTGGTGATATGGTTGATTGGTTAGCCGCAATCAATGAGCCAACAGGCAATTGAACTGGAGCCAAAGCGACCCATGCCACCACGGCAACACCTGCCGCAGAAGCCGCAAGTGCCATGGCAGGGCGTTGCCAGCGGCTAGCACTGCGCTGCGGGCGGGGTGATAATATTGTGGGTTCTAACGATAGCGCAGCCATCACGCGGCGGCTTACATCAATCGTTAAATCAGGTTCGTGCCGCATGGCATCCCCCATGACATGGTAAAGACACCAAATATTTTTTTGTTCCTTGTCGCGCGATAAAGCCGCCACCACACCATTTGCCTCATCGGCTTCGAACTCTCCATCCATCAATGCGGAAATACGTGTTTTCATTGCCTTATCCTCATACGTTTACTACAAACAACAAAAAATCCTGGGTCACCACCGCTTCTCGGCCGTTGTATCAAGCAAAGGCCGCAACTTCAATGCAATCGCATCGCGTGCACGAAAAATTCGCGAGCGCACTGTACCAATCGGGCAATCCATCACGTCAGCAATTTCTTCATACGACAAGCCTTCAATTTCACGTAACGTCAAAGCAGTGCGCAAATCTTCGGGCAAGGTTTCCACGACGGCATTGACTGTTTCGCCAATTTGTTTGGTCATGAGCAATCGCTCAGGAGTCTCATTATTTCGCAGCAATTCGGGTTCATCGTAATTTTCAGCATCTTCACCATCTGTTGTTGAGGTCAGCTGTGCTCGTCTGCCATGAGTAATCAGCCAGTTTTTAGCTGTATTAACGCCAATCCGATACAGCCAGGTATAGAACGCACTATCGTTACGAAAGTTTGGCAGCGCCTTGTATGCGCGGATGAAACTGTCTTGCACAATATCCTCCACCTCCGCCGGATCACGCACCATGCGCGACACCAGCCGCGCAAGCTTGCGCTGATACTTGGTGACCAATAATCCGAAAGCTTGCTTGTCGCCAGCTTGGACACGTTCAACAAGTATCCGATCTGCTTCACGATCTCCCATGGGCTTTGTGCTTTGATTCCGCTTAAAAACAAAATTTTGCAGCCAATCTGGCTGCTGATCAGTATATCAAGCCAATCTGCCCATTTCATATTGAGTGTCCTATGTATCGTCCACCACTCTTGTGCATCCCTGGTAATCCACCGGCTTCAATAATCCATTATTGAGAACAGAGACTTTATTGTGGCTGAATAGTTCCCCGCTTGATGAGTGATATAGTTCCGCCCCATGAAACAAAAAGCACAGAAGGAACACAAGGCCATCATGCACTTTGATGTCCTCATTATCGGTAGTGGCCTCGCGGGCCAGTCATTGGCACTTCGCCTGGCAGATACCCATCGTGTGGCGCTAGTAACTAAAAAAACACTGGGAGACTCGGCTTCCGCCTGGGCACAAGGTGGCATAGCTGCCGTCCTGGATGAAGGCGATACTGTTGATGCGCATATTGCCGATACACTGACTGCGGGCGCTGGTTTATGCGATCCCACTGCAACACGCTTTGTTGTCGAACATAGCCATGAAGCCATTGACTGGCTCATGGCCCGAGGTGTGCCTTTTACTCGCGATGACTCATCCTTTGGGTTTCATCTCACTCGCGAAGGCGGTCATGGGAAACGACGGATCATTCATGCGGCCGATGCGACAGGCAAAGCCGTGCAGAACACGCTTACTGATCAGATCCGACAGCATCCGCAAATCACCGTCTTAGAGCAGCATATTGCGGTAGATCTTGTTACCTCCAGCCGACTCGAGGCAAACCCTAATCGTTGCCTGGGTGCCTATGTACTTGATATTCAGAACGACACTGTCGTCACTATCGGCGCTGACCATACCGTCTTGGCAACAGGTGGCATCGGGAAAGTTTATCTTTACACGACCAACCCCGATACAGCAACGGGAGACGGTGTTGCTATGGCCTGGCGTGCAGGTTGCCGGGTTGCCAATATGGAATTCGTTCAATTTCATCCAACATGCTTGTATCACCCCCATGCCAAATCATTTCTGATTTCTGAAGCCTTGCGCGGCGAAGGCGGTCTGCTGCGCTTACCCGACGGCACCCGCTTCATGCCTAATTATGATTCGCGCGCTGAGTTAGCCCCACGCGATATTGTCGCGCGCACCATCGATTTCGAGATGAAACGCCATGGCGTAGATTGTGTTTTTCTTGATATGACGCATAAACCCGCGAATTTTCTCAAAGAGCACTTTCCCACCATCTATGCATACTGCCTGGCTCTCGGTATTGATATAACCAAAGAACCCATCCCTGTTGTGCCTGCCGCCCACTACGCTTGCGGCGGAATTGTGACTGATATGGGAGCGCGAACCGATTTACCCGGTCTGTATGCGATTGGTGAAACCACCTTTACCGGGCTGCATGGCGCGAATCGACTCGCTTCGAATTCCTTGCTGGAATGCGTGGTTTTTTCAGCCGCAGCAGCACAAGCCATTAGGGAAGCCACAATAAAACCTCCGCCCACCTTGCCGCACTGGGATGAAAGTCGCGTGCGCGATGCCGATGAAGAAATTGTCATTTCGCACAACTGGGCAGAATTGCGCCGATTCATGTGGGATTACGTCGGTATCGTGCGTACCAATAAACGCCTGGAACGTGCAATGCATCGCATCATCCTGCTGGAAAAAGAGATCAGCGAATACTACGAAAATTTTCGCATCAGCAACGATCTCATTGAGCTGCGTAATCTGGTTCTAACTGCCCGTCTCATTGTGAAAAGCGCGCAATGTCGCCATGAAAGTCGCGGGCTGCATTTTAGCCGTGACTATCCTGAGACCTTGCCACGCGCGCTGGATACTGTTCTTCATCCTTATCAACACGGATAAAAAGCATGGATAGGTTATTGTTTAGGCGAAAATTTCTTGATATGCCAACGTAGCCAAAGACGTAACTGACGAAAGTCTTCTGCCGCCAGGCTATCCTTGAGCAAGACCAGTGATTTCAAGCGATTTTTTTGCCGGTAAAGCAAGATAACCAAGAAGGGAAAAACAGTGGTATGTGGGTGCAAAACCATGTCATTTG
>WOZP01000090.1 GCA_011620215.1 Rugosibacter sp. | reverse complement strand
CGATATGCCGCCGACATCATCCAGGGCCTCCAGCACGATGGGATGGCAATTCGAGTGACGGGCAAGTTCCAGCGCGGCGGTGAGGCCGGCGGGGCCGGCGCCGATGATGAGCACGGTTTGATTCATGAGGAGATGTTCAGGGTTGTGGCGTTGTCCGCAGGTGGAGAAAACAGCAGCCAGCGGCGCAGGGAAAAGTTGAAAAACAGGATGACTGCCGTGGCGACAATTTTTGACAGCAAATAATGTATCCCGGCGTATTCCGTTAGCAACCAGAGCAACAAATTGTTGAGCAGCAGGGCGATCAGGCCGATGGCGCTAAACACCAGGAATTCGTGCCAGGGGTTGGGCATGCGGCGGAAATCAAAAACCCAGGCGAGGCAAAGCAGGTAGTTGATGGTAAGGCCGACGCAAAAAGCGAGCGAGGCAGAGAGAAGATAGTGGATGCCGACATGCTCTGTAAGAAAATAAAGACAAGCAAAGTCCGCCGCAAAGCTTAATCCGCCAACGCCGAGATAACGAATGAATTGCCAGGTGAGCAGAGAAGAAAAATTCGGTTTCATCAGCGAGTTTGCGCAAGCACCAGTGTCAGGTAAATTACGCGGTGTAGACTACTTGAGGATCGGCTATTTCGGGGCGTATCCATCTTCCGATAAGAGGCGTAAAACAAATGAACTTCGATAAAGAACTCGATGCGCGTGGCTTGAAATGTCCGCTGCCGATTTTGCGCACCAAGAAGGCACTGGTTGAGTTAAAGTCCGGCCAGGTGTTGCGAATACTGGCGACAGACCCTGGCTCGGTACAAGACTTTGCCGCATTTTCTCGCCAGACAGGTAATGCCTTGCTTGGCAGCCAAAGCCATGAGGGTGAGTTTGAGTTTTTCATGCAGCGCAAATAAGCGGCATCAATACGCAAGACTCAATATTCAGTGGATCGGTCTGCAATCAACTTGAAACCAACCGCGATATTTGTGCGGCGAGCTTGTCGCGTAGCGCGATAAATCCCGCCAGCCGCTCGCGCTCCTGCGCGACGACATTGGCCGGTGCGCGTTCGACAAAGCTCGCGGTTTGCAGCTTGGTTTCGGCTTTGCTGATTTCACCTTCAATGCGCGTGAGTTCTTTGCCGATGCGCTCTTTTTCAGCGGCGACATCGATCTCGATTTTCAGCATCAGGCGGAAGTCGCCGACGATTTGCACCGGGGCGTCGGTGTCGGGCAGGGTATCAACCACGCTGACGTCGGATAGCCTGGCCAGCGCGGCAAGATAGGGCGCGTAGGCTTGCAAGGCCGCCGTGTCATCATCGCCGACTTTTTGAGACACCGCGCGCCCTGTCGCGATCAACGGCACTTTTTGCGCGGGCGATAAATTCATCTCGCCACGCAGGCTGCGGCAGGCGTTTACCATGTCCTTCAATAGCGCAACCCATGCTTCGGCGAAGGGGTCGATGGCGATTTGATTGGCTTGTGGATAGCGTTGCAGCATGATGGATTCGCTGCCGTTGCCCGTTGCTTTTCCTGCAATCGGCGCCACCTTCTGCCACAGTTCCTCGGTAATGAACGGGATCAGCGGATGCACCACGCGCAACACGGTTTCGAGTACGCGGATCAGCGTGCGGCGTGTTCCGCGCTGCTGCGCTTCATTGCCGTTTTGCAACTGCACTTTGGCGAGTTCCAGATACCAGTCGCAGTATTCATCCCAAATGAATTCATACGCGGCCTTGGCGAGCAAATCGAACCGGTAGTCGGCAAAATGCCTGGCCGCATCGCTTTCCAGCGCTTGCAGGCGGCTGATGATCCAGCGGTCGGCGGGCGACAATTCAATCGGCCCGATGCCGCCGCAGGCGGCGGCGTCTTGTGCGGGCGGAATGCCGCAGTCCTTGCCCGCGCAATTCATCAGCACAAAGCGCGTGGCGTTCCACAGCTTGTTGCAGAAATTGCGGTAGCCTTCGCAGCGCTGCATGTCGAACTTGATGTCGCGTCCGGGGCTGGCCAGGCTCAAAAAAGTAAAGCGCAGCGCATCGGTGCCAAAGGCGGGGATGCCATTGGGAAATTCCTTCTTCGTGCGCTTTTCGATCTTGGGCGCGTCTTTCGGATTCATCAGCCCCGTGGTGCGTTTTTTCACCAGATCATCGAGCGAAATGCCGTCGATCAAATCAATCGGGTCGAGCACATTGCCTTTGGACTTGCTCATTTTCTGGCCTTCGGCGTCGCGGATCAAACCATGCACATAGACGTGCTTGAAGGGGATTTTGCCGGTGATGTGCTTGGTCATCATCACCATGCGCGCGACCCAGAAAAAGATGATGTCAAAGCCGGTGACGAGCACTGTGGACGGCAGGTAAAGATCGAGTGCGGGATTGGATTTTGCGGGATATTCCGGCGTCCAGTCGAGCGTGGAAAACGGCCATAAGGCCGAGGAATACCAGGTGTCGAGCACATCTTCATCACGCGTGAGCTTGCCGGTATAGCCCTCTTTTGCGGCGAGTGATTGCGCTTCGGCCTCGCTATGCGCAACGATGATTTTTCCTGCGTCGGTGTACCAGGCCGGAATCTGATGTCCCCACCAGAGCTGGCGCGAAATGCACCAGTCCTGGATGTTGTTCAGCCACTGGTTATACGTATTCACCCAGTTTTCCGGCACGAACCTGATCTCACCCGAGGAGACAGCTTCCAGCGCTTTGCCAACGATGGACTGGCCATCCGCGCCCGGTTTGCTCATGGCCACGAACCATTGGTCGGTAAGCATCGGTTCGATGATGACGCCAGTGCGGTCACCACGTGGCACGGTGAGCTTGTGCGGCTTGACGCTTTCCAGCAGGCCAGCGGCTTCGAGGTCGGCGATGATGATGCGGCGCGCTTCAAAACGGTCGAGGCCGCGATATTTTTCCGGCGCGGCTTCATTGATCTTCGCTTCCAGGGTGAGGATGGAAATCATCGGCAGTTGATGCCGTTGCCCCACGGCATGGTCGTTGAAGTCATGCGCTGGCGTGACTTTCACCACGCCGGTGCCGAAGTCCTTGTCCACGTAGCTATCGGCGATAACTGGAATCTCGCGATTACATAATGGAAGAATAACGTGCTTGCCGATGAGATGCTGATAGCGTTGATCGTCTGGATGCACCATCACTGCGACGTCGCCGAGCATGGTCTCCGGCCGCGTCGTGGCAACCGTCAAATGCCCGCCGCCACTGTTGTCAACCTCAGCTAGTGGATAGCGAATGTGCCACATCGAGCCGTCTTCTTCGGTGTTCACCACTTCCAGGTCGGAGACCGCCGTACCCAGCACCGGATCCCAATTCACCAGCCGTTTGCCGCGGTAGATCAGGCCTTCGTTGTACAGCCGAACAAAGGTTTCGGTGACGGTTTTTGACAGCCCGGCGTCCATCGTGAAGCGCTCGCGCGACCAGT
Organism: Rugosibacter sp.; assembly: GCA_011620215.1. Classification (GTDB taxonomy): domain Bacteria; phylum Pseudomonadota; class Gammaproteobacteria; order Burkholderiales; family Rhodocyclaceae; genus Rugosibacter. Next base: position 17,601 of record WOZP01000090.1, on the reverse strand, counting down.
CCGGGCTGGTGCCCAGGCGGCGCATTTGCCGGGTGATGGTGTTGCCCGAAAACTCCTTCCACTCCCAGACTTTTTCGATGAATTTTTCGCGGCCCAGATCATGGCGCGAGATGCCCTGCGCATCGAGCTGGCGCTCGACGACGATTTGCGTGGCGATGCCCGCGTGATCGGTGCCCGGCTGCCACAAGGTGTTGTCGCCGCGCATGCGGTGGTAGCGGGTCAGCGCATCCATGATGGCCTGGTTGAAGCCATGGCCCATGTGCAGCGTGCCGGTCACATTGGGAGGGGGCAGCAGGATGCAGAAATTGTCGGTTTTGGTGGTGTCCAGCCCCGCAGCAAAGTAGCCACGAGATTCCCAGATCGGATACCAGCGTTTTTCGATTTCAGCAGGTTCAAAGCTCTTGGCAAGTTCCATGGGGCACGCAGATGGCGAAAAACGTCAATTCTAGCGGAAGCCAATGTTAACCTGCGCTAAAAGTCGGCTGCGCCGAGTTTTCCGTTATCATTGCGGCCTCTCGCAGAGAGTTCTGCACTGCCTTCTTTTATTCATTTTTATTCATGATTCGTAAGCTGTTTCACCGCGTTTTTCGTCGCGGCGGCCCGCTGCCTTTGGGTACGCCGGGTAAGCCGGGGCTGATTCCTTTGGCTCGCCATGGTATCCACCGTGATAGTGTCTCGCCCGGCGCGCGGCGCACGTGCGAGGCACTGCAAAAGGCGGGTTACACCGCCTATGTGGTGGGTGGTGCGGTGCGCGATTTGATCGCAGGCATTGTGCCGAAAGATTATGACATCGCCACCAATGCCACGCCGGAGCAAGTGCGGAATCTGTTTCGTCGCTCGCGCATTATCGGCCGCCGGTTTCAGATTGTGCATGTGATGCAGGGTAGCGAAACGCTGGAAGTTTCCACTTTTCGCGCGGCGCACGATGCAGATACCATCAAGGACGAACATGGTCGCGTGCTGCGCGATAACGTATTTGGTTCTATGGCAGAAGATGCCGCGCGGCGCGACTTTACGGTGAATGCGCTGTATTACGATCCTACGACGCAAATCGTGCACGATTACCACCACGGTGTGGCGGATTTGCAGCAAAAAACGCTGCGCATGATCGGCGACCCGGCCGTGCGTTACCGCGAAGACCCGGTACGCATGCTGCGCGCGGTGCGGCTTTCCGCCAAGCTGGGGTTGACACTTGACCCGGCTGTGCGCGCGCCGATCCGCGAGATGGCTGATTTGATGGAAAACGTGCCGGTGGCGCGTGTGTTCGACGAGATGTTGAAACTGCTCTTTTCCGGCCATGCCGTGGAATGTGTCAAGCGCTTGCGCGACGACGGCTTGCATCATGGCTTGTTGCCACTCTTGGATGTGATTCTTGAACAGCCGTTGGGCGAAAAGTTTGTGCTTTTGGCTTTAACCAGCACCGATGCGCGCGTCAAGGCGGGCAAGTCGCTCTCGTCAGGCTATCTGTTTGCCACGTTGCTGTGGCACGAAGTGCTGGCCAACTGGGAGATACGCAAAGCTCGCCGCGAACTGCCTACGCCAGCGCTGTACGAAGCAATGGATGAAGTGCTTGACCAGCAGGGCGAGAAGCTCGCCATCACGCGCCGCATCGCGGGCGACATCAAGGAAATATGGGCATTGCAGCCGCGTTTCGAGAAGCGTGCGGGAAAATCGCCGCATCGTTTGCTGGAGCAGCCACGCTTTCGTGCAGCGTATGATTTTCTGGCTTTGCGTGCCGAAAGCGGCGAGATTGATCAAGAGCTCGCCACCTGGTGGCATGATTTTCAAATGGCCGATCTAGCGGGGCGAGAAGCCATGCTCTTGCCCGACAGCGGGCCGAAAAAACGCCGTCGCCGTCGCGTCAAAAAGCCAGCAGACGGCTTGGTTCATGCAGGCGATGCGTTGAGCGCAACAGAATCCACGGTAAGCGACGAAGATTAAACGAGGCTTCAATGAAGGGCGTGCGTTGTTTTGTCGCGCTGGGCGCTAACCTTGGCGATCCGGTAACCACCGTGAAGGCGGCGCTGGCCGCATTGCGTGAATTGCCGCAGATGGAATTGGTGGCAGCGTCGTCACTGTATCGCACCGCGCCCGTGGGTTTGACGCCGGGTTTAACGGATCAGCCCGACTTCATCAACGCGGTGGTGGAGATGAGCACCGTATTGCCAGCGCCGAGTTTTCTTGCCCAGTTGTTCGCCATCGAAGCGCGTTTCGGCCGTCAGCGCAGTGTGTCCAATGCGCCGCGCACGCTGGATCTCGATTTACTGCTGTATGGCGATGAAGTGAGTCCTGACGTGCAACTCACCTTGCCACATCCGCGTTTGCACGAACGTGCATTCGTGCTGGCGCCATTGGCCGAGATTGCGCCGCAGTTGGTGATCCCCGGGTTGGGTGCCGTCGATGCGCTGCTGGCGCAATGCGTCGACCAACGGATTGAACGGCTGCCCCCATAAAAATGGTCGCCTGAACCATGCCGCAGATTCCCATCATCTGGCAAACCGCCTTGCTGCTCACCGCGTCGAATGTCTTCATGACCTTCGCCTGGTATGCGCACCTGAAAAACCTGAGCGGTCGGCCGTGGTGGATCGCCGCGCTGATTTCATGGGGCATTGCGCTGTTCGAGTATCTGCTGCAAGTGCCGGCCAACCGTATCGGCTATCAGGCATTGTCCTTGGGGCAATTGAAGATTTTGCAGGAAGTGATTACCCTCACGGTGTTCGTTCCCTTTGCGATTTACTACATGCGCCAGCCGTTCAAGCTGGATTATCTGTGGGCGGCTTTGTGTATCCTAGGCGCCGTTTATTTTATTTTCAGATCGCCATGACTTATCTCGCCTCGAACAAACCCATCACCTTGCCCGAACTGCTGCGCATGAAGCACGATGGCGAAAAAATCGCCATGCTCACCGGCTACGATGCCAGCTTTGCCGCGCTGGAAGACCGCTGCGGTGTGGATGTGATCCTGGTCGGCGATTCGCTGGGCAATGTGCTGCAAGGCAAAACGTCCACACTGCCGGTGACCATGGAGCAGATGGTGTATCACACCGAGTGTGTTGGCCACATGGCGCAGCGCGCGATGTGCGTGACCGACATGCCGTTTGGCAGCTATCACGAATCGAAAGAGCAGGCCATGCGCAATGCGGTGCGCCTGCTTGCTGCCGGTGCCGAAATGGTCAAGCTGGAAGGCGGCGCAGTGATGGCCGAGACGGTGCATTTCCTGGTTGAACGCGGCGTGCCGGTGTGCGCGCACATTGGCCTCACGCCGCAATCGGTGCATGCGCTGGGCGGCTACCGCGTACAGGGTCGGGGTGATGCCGGCGCTGCGCGCATGAAGGCGGACGCCATGGCGCTGGAACAGGCAGGGGCGAGCATGATGGTGATGGAAATGGTGCCGGCTGATCTGGCCGGTGAAATTACACAACTGCTCAAAGCCTGCGCCACGATAGGCATTGGCGCCGGCAAGGATTGCGACGGCCAGGTGCTGGTGCTGCATGACATGCTGGGGGTGTATCCCGGCAAGAAAGGCCGCTTCGTGAAAGACTTCATGCGCGATGCCCAAAGCATCGATGGTGCGGTGAGCGCATATGTCCAGGCGGTCAAGGATGGCAGCTTTCCCGCACCGGAGCATTGTTACTGATGCAGATCCATGCAACGATTGCCGGCCTGCGCGCAGCGCGCGCTGCGGTGGGGCGTGAGCAGCGTGTCGCGGTTGTACCCACGATGGGCAACCTGCATGCGGGACATATTTCCCTGATGCGCCAGGCGCGTGAACATGCGGATAAGGTGATCGCCACAATTTTCGTGAATCGCCTGCAATTCCGTCCGGGTGAAGATTTTGAAAAGTATCCACGCACCTTTGCGGCGGATTGCGCGCAACTGGAAGCCGCTGGCGTTGATCATCTCTTTGCGCCCACCGAGGCCGAGATGTACCCGCAGCCGCAGACCTATCATGTTGAGCCGCCAGCGGAACAGGCGAACATTCTGGATGGCGAATTCCGTCCCGGCCATTTTCGCGGCATGGCCACCGTGGTGTTGAAGTTGCTGAATATTACCCAGCCGCATGTCGCCTTGTTCGGCAAGAAGGATTACCAGCAGTTGATGATCATCCGCAACATGGTGGCCGAGTTCAATCTGCCCATACAAATCATTGGTGGCGAGACGGTGCGCGCCGAAGATGGCCTGGCGTTGTCTTCGCGCAACGGCTATCTTTCTGCGGCGGAACGCGCCGAGGCGCCACGCCTGTTTCAGGTGCTGAGCCGGCTGGTCGCTGCCGTGCGTCGTAGTAAAGACTCTGATGTTGCCCGACTGGAGCAGGATGCCATGACTGAATTGCAGACCCATGGCTGGGTGCCGGAATATGTTGCATTACGCAAAAAACTTGATTTACAATGCGCGCCCGTTCACGATTCCGGGTTGGTGGTGCTGGCGGCTGCGCGTTTGGGCAGTACGCGCCTCATCGACAATCTGGAAGTTTAGGCCACTGCGATGCGCTCATGCCGGTGGTGTGCCAGTAGCGGCAATGGATGCGCCAGCTTTAATGTGGCGATGTGATATGTCCCAATGGCAGTTGCCCCCTTTTGCATGAGAAAGGAACAACAATGCAGCGCATGATGCTGAAATCAAAAATTCACCGTGTCACGGTGACTCAGGCCGAGCTGCACTACGAAGGCTCCTGTGCGATTGATGAAAACCTGCTTGACGCAGCGGACATCAAGGAATACCAGCAGATCGACATTTACAACGTGAATAATGGCGAGCGTTTTACCACCTATGCCATTCGCGCCGAACGCGGTACCGGAACCATCTCGGTGAATGGTGCCGCCGCGCGCAAGGCCGCCCCGGGTGACTTGTTGATTATCGCCAGCTACGTGATGATGAATGAAGTCGAATTGGCGAATTTTGAGCCGGACCTGGTGTACGTGGATGCAAAAAACCGCATGACGCATCACAGCAAGAAAATACCGACGCAAGCCGCCGCCTGATTGGCTTGTCGGCAGTGAAAAAGTCCGCGCCGCAAAACAGCGCGGACTTTTTTTTATGGGTATCCCTGGGATACTGATGCTTCCGCGCCGCGCCCGGGTGATCCGACCTGCGGCAATGAAGTCATGCATAGCCCGGCCGCAAAGCTTTTCTGGCCAGTCTGGTCAGGATCAGCGACGGATATTATGCACAGCGAATGGCAACTGCAAGCAGCGCAGGGTGACCTCAACCAACTCGTCAAGCGGGCTTATATCTTGCGCAAAATTCAATAAACGAGGCCAGGTTCATCGGCGGGGCGATGAAGTAACCCTGCGCCGTATCGCATCCCATGTTTTTCAGCATATCCCAATCCTGCTGGGTCTCCACGCCTTCGGCAATGCTTTTGACCTGCAGCTTGTGCGCCATGTCGATGCTTGATTCGACCACGATGCGCAAGGCCTCATTGTCGGCAAAGTCCTTGACAAAAGACTGGTCGATTTTCAGTTCGCCGAAGGCGATGCGCGTGAGCTGCTGCATGCTCGAATAACCGGTGCCATAGTCGTCAATGGACAGCGTAAACCCTCGTATGCACAGACGCGCCAGATTTTCCAGGGCGTGTGCGACATTCGTCATGGCGGCTGTTTCAGTGATTTCCAGGATCAGGTACTGCGGGTCAAGCCCGGCATCTTGCACCACTTGGGTAATCCTGTCCGCCAGCGTGGTATCGTCCAGCGAGGCCAGCGAAAGATTGACCGAGATGGTATAGATGTAGCCCCTATCCTGCAAGGAGCGGCACACCGCCGCGGACTTTTCGAGCATCAGGAATGTGAGACTGTCTATATGGCCGCACTGCTCAAGCAACGGGATAAAAGCATCGGGGCCGATGACCCCGTATTCCGGATGGATCCAGCGCGCCAGCGCTTCAGCCCCGACCAACTGGCCTGTTTTCAAATCGACTTTGGGTTGGAAGAAGGGCTCAAACTGGTTTGCCTGGATGCCTTGCAATATCTCCTCGAGCGTGAAGTCCGCGGCGGCCCCGGGCGGCTGCCGCTTGTTCCCCGCATGTTCATATCTTGCAAGCAGATGCTTGAGTTGTCCCAGCATCAGGGGCTTCTCAATCACGCCCAGCAGGCTGATGCCATACATGCGGGTCATTCTTCCCGCCGAAGCAAGTAATTTGCTGCCCAGCGCGCTGATCAGGATAATTGCAGTATCAGGGCTTTCCTGGCTCAGGTGCCGCAGGAACTCCAGGCCATCCATTGTCGGCATATCCAGGTCGCAGACCGCGATGTTCACAGGCGGCTCACCCGCTTCGCGGATCACCCCGAGCGCCTGCCAGCCATCGCCGGCAGCGTGCACCGCTGTCACCCCCAGCGAGCGCAGCATGTTGACGACCATCCGGCGCTGGAAGTCATCGTCCTCCACAACCAGAATGTTCAGTTCGCTGGCCTTCATCCCACCTCCCCGAAAAAAAGTTTTCCCATCAGGTTTCCCCCGTGGGTGTTCCGGTTTTTACCAGATAGGTTTCAAGCTGCCTGAGCGCCGCGTCCAATGCTGCCCTGGTCGCTCTTGCGCTGGCCATATCCCCATCCCGTGCGGCCTGTTCGATGGTTGCGCAAGCATTCGCCAAATCCCTGGCGCCCACCATCCGGCTGGCGCCTTTCATGCGATGGGCGGTACGCTGCACATCGGCTGGGTTACCTTGCGCCAGCATGGCGAACAGCTTGGCGCAGTCAGCGCGAAAATGCGCTTGAAAATCGTGCAGTACCTGAATCTGCGTGGCGCTGTCCGGCACAATCTGATCCAGTACGGCATGATCGATCGGCCCCGCGAGCTGCTCGCTATCCGCAGCATGCAGTGAAGGGGATGCGGATTGGCCGTTGCCTGTTTCAGCAGAAGGCAGCCATTTGGCCAGCGTCTGCTTCAGTAGCGCCAGGTTGGCCGGCTTGACCAGCAGATCATCCATGCCAGCGGCGCGGCATTGCGCCTCTTCCTCGGGGAGCGCGTTGGCTGTCCAGGCGATGATGGGGGTGCGCGGGAGCCTTTCCGTGGCCTCGATCTTGCGTATGGCCCGCGAGAGTGCATAGCCATCCATCTCCGGCATGTGGCAGTCGGTGATGACCAGCGCAAAGCGTCCAGCCTGCCACATCAGCAGCGCCTCTACCCCATTTCCCGCGGTTTCGACACGCAGGCCGAGCAGCTTGGCCTGGCGCGCCAACAGGTCGCGGTTGATCGGATGATCGTCCACCGCCAGCACCAGCGGTGCATCCGCGCCACCGTCAAACAGGGGCTTGACCGCCCTTTGTTCCACCGCAAGATTCTGGGTTTGCAATGCTTCTCCTGGCAAACCGGAAACCGGCAGGGTCAGCGTAATGCAGAAGGTCGAGCCCTGGCCCGGCTCGCTGACCAGTTCGATCTGTCCATCCATTAAATTCACCAGTTTCTGGCAGATCGCCAACCCCAGCCCGGTGCCGCCATACAGGCGGGCGGTGTTGACACTCTCCTGCTGGTAGCGCCGGAACAGGTACCGCTGGGCGTCCCTGGCGATGCCGATGCCCGTGTCCCTGACGCAGAAACGTATCCGCTCGCTGCTGTCGAGTCGTTCGAGCAGTTCGGCGCTAAGCACGACTTCACCGCTGTGGGTGAACTTGAGCGCATTGCTGACGAAGTTGTTCAGCACCTGCGACAGGCGCAGCGCATCGACGATGTGCGCCGGGCTGAGCCGCGCATCGGCGTGCTGCCGCAACACCAGGCTTTTGGCGCTGGCGACGCGTGAATAAGTGTTAATGACCTCTTGCAGCAGCTGCGGAATCGAGGTGGCTTGCAGCGTCAGTTCCAGTTTGCCTTCTTCAATCTTCGACCAGTCGAGGATGTCGCTGACGATGCGCAGCAGGCCCCTGCCGGAATCCCATGCGGCCCGCAACGTCTCTTCCTGATCGTGGTTGAGCGGTGTCAGGGAAAGCACCTCCAGCATGCCCAGCATGCCGCTGAGCGGGGTGCGGATTTCGTGGCTCATGGTGGCAAGAAAGGAATCCTTGGCGCGGTTGGCCAGTTCTGCCTGTTCCTTGGCGGCAATGAGTTGCAATTCCACCCGCTTGTTTTCGGTGATGTCCTTGAACAGGATGCCCACCCGCTGGTCATCTTCCCCACCAATGCGGAAGGCAAGCACATCGTAATGCCGTTGCATTGCGCGGGCCGGATTCTCGAAACGGATGGATTCGCCGGTGCGGGCCACCTTGCCATAGATTTCGAACCAGTGTTCGTCATGGTCAGGAACCAGTTCGCGTATCGTCTTGCCCAAGCCTTGCTGGAAACCGGTTTCCTTGACGAAGGCCGGATTGGCTTCCACGAAACGGTAGTCGACAGGTTTACCGGCGGGGTCATAAAGCATCTCGACCACGCAGAACCCTTCATCCATCGATTCAAACAGCGTGCGATATCGTTCCTCGCTGGCCTGCAATGCCGCCTGCACTGCGTATTCCTCAGTCACATCGCGGAATACCAGCACTGCCCCGATCACCTCGCCAGCACGATTGCGGATCGGCGCGCAACTGTCGGCGATGGAGTGTTCGCTGCCATCACGCGCAATCAGCACGGTATCGTTGGCCAGGCCATGAATGACACCCTCGGCCAAAACATCCGTGACCGGAATGGGCGCAGGCTGGCGTGTCTTGAGATTGATGATGTGAAAAATATCGGCCACCGGGAGGCCGATGGCTTCCTGCGTCCAGCCGGTGAGCCGCTCGGCGATGGGATTCAGGCGCGTCACCCGGCCTGCGGTGTCGGTAACCAATACCGCATCGCCGATGGAGTTGAACGTGACGGAAAGGTTTTCCTCGCTGGCGCGTAATTCATCCTCCGTCTGCATTCGCGCCATGATTTCGCGGCGGATTCCCAGAAATGTGGCGGCGAGGATGCCGACCATGCCCACCAGCGTAACCAGCAGCGCGACCAATGCACGCTCACTGTCGCGTCGGAGTGCGGCCTCACGGCCCGCCAAGAGGGCTGCTTCCATGCGGTCCATGCGGTCGGTCAAATCGCGTATGGCCTGCATGGTTTGAATGCCGCCATCACGAGCAATGGCCGCCTTGGCTACGGTAAGCCCTTGGCGTTCGAAAATGAGACTATGCTGCGCGAGGATGTCTGTTCGCTGCTCAAGAAGCAGCTTCAATGCCGCGAGATTTTCCATTTGCACCGGGTTATCCGCGGTCAGCTGCGCCAGCTTGCTCTTGGCGGTGTTCAACTCTGCGATAAAGCGCTGATATTCAGCCTTGTGGGCTGCTTGGCCGGTGAGCAGGTAATTGCGTTGCGCCGATTCAACATCGACTATCGAAGCGTAGAGACGGCTCAATCCGGCGCGCACCTGCTGGGTGTGGCTAATCCACTGTGCGGAGTTGGCATAGCTGGCGCCTGCCCTGTAGGTGTAGGCGCCCATTACGAGCAACAGCGCAAAAGCGCTGATGAACCCGGCAAGCACCTTAAGCTCGACGGAGGTGCGGATGAGCCGCTGCTGTCCGGATTCCCGGCGGGTACCCAGCAGGCCGGTGCCGAGCAGGATAAAGACGACAGCAGTATTCACTGCCACGGGGGGCAGCCAGCGGTCGGTCACCAGCTCGCTGGCATTCCACAGGTAGCCGAGGATGGAAATTGCGCCAATGGCGATGACGATGAACGCTGCCAGTTGCGCCAGGGGACGCAGGGCGCGTTGTGGCAAGGCCGTCAGCGCAAACCCCATAAAGGCGAAGGCCACGGCGGAATAAGGCGACATGCGCCCGCTGATCACGTTGTATGCGTCAGCCGTGTCGCGGAACAATAACTCGTCGATGCCCAATTGCCAGCCGAACAGGTATTGGCTGAGGGTGGCGAGGCCAAGCGTCAGGATCACCCACCCCAAGGTTTGCGCCAGACGTTGTTGCGGCTGTGATGGCCGGCCACTGAGGATGAACAGGGCACAGGCAGAGAGGACAAGTCCGATCGCCGTGTTGGCTTTCATCTCGACGGCGCCGGGCAGCACGCTTTTCAACAGGGGAATGTCGAGCACCCAGCCGGCTAAACCAGTCAGCCCGACGCTGGCCGAAAGCATCGCCGCCAGCCGAGGAAACGTGCATAGACTGCGCAAGAAGGCCTGATGCTTATCGAAATGCATGGCTGTAAATACTCCCCTAGTATTTATTTACATCGTGCTGAGCTTGAGAGCATATACCATTCCGATAGCATAAGGAATGCATCGATACACGGCCAGCGATATTACGATTTCTTTTTAATGGGACGAACAAAATGTCCGGTGCATCAGCTGTCATGGCTGAATGTGACCCGCGCATGAAAAAGCCCGCGCTGTTTTACAGCACGGGCTTATTGGATCAAGCGTAGTATCGGATCAATACGCGTAATGCGTTTGATTATTTCTTGCCCAAGCCACCGAGCAGCGCGGCCACCGTGCGTTGCCGGCGGGTGACGGATGATTTTGTCGATGTTTCCGCCGTGACGCCCACCTTGTTTTCGTAAGGCTTGTTGGGGTCGAAATCAAGTTTTGGCAAGTGCGCCATTTGTGCATTGGGCGATGGCCTGGAAGAAGCCGGGCGATGATCGCGCGGTTTTTCGAGACGCTCGTGTGGGCGTTCTTCGCGATGCCGGTTTTCCGGCTGGGCTTTGCGTACAGGATGGGAACTTTGCCGTGCGGGGCGCGAGTTTTCAGAGGCGTCGGCATGCTTTTCGGTATCCGCATCTTCCAGCGCAAACTGCTTGGTGTCCGCGCGCGTTATCGTGTGCTTGATGAGTTTTTCAATGTCTTGCAGATAGGTTGTTTCTTCCGGCGCAAACAGCGAGATGGCCATGCCTTGCTTGCCTGCGCGGCCGGTGCGGCCGATGCGATGGACGTAATCTTCGGCCGTGTGCGGCAGTTCATAGTTGATCACATGCGGCAGGTCGTCGATGTCCAGCCCGCGGGCGGCGACATCGGTAGCGACCAGCACGCGTATTCTGCCGGACTTGAAGCCTTCCAGCGCTTCAGTGCGTTGTGCCTGGCTTTTGTCGCCATGGATGGCATCGGCGGCGATGCCCTGGCGGGCGAGATGTACGGCCAGGCGGCTGGCGCCAAATTTGGTGCCGACGAAGACCAGCACCTGGTTCATGTCTTCTTGCGCCAAAAGTTTGGCCAGCAGCACGCGCTTGAGGTTGCTGGCGACGGCATACACGCGGTGCGTAATGGTTTCGCTGACCGCATTGCGGCGCGCCACTTCAATCAGTTGGGGCGACTTGAGCATGCTGTCGGCCAGCTTTTTGATTTCCGTAGAAAACGTGGCGGAGAACAGCAGGCTCTGGCGCGCCGTCGGCAGCATGGCCAGAATGCGCTTGATATCAGGCATGAAGCCCATGTCCAGCATGCGATCGGCTTCGTCCAGCACCAGCACTTCAACGGCGTTAAAGCTCACGCTTTTCTGTTGTACGTGGTCGAGCAGCCGGCCCGGCGTGGCGACGATGATTTCGCGGCCTTCGCGCAATTCGGCGATTTGCGGCTTGATATCGACGCCGCCATAGATGCATACCGAGCGCAACGGCAGATGTTTGCTGTAGGTGACGACACTTTCATGCACCTGCATCGCCAGTTCGCGCGTCGGCGCGAGGATCAGTGCGCGCACTGGATGGCGGGCGGGCGAGGGTGAACTGCTGGCGTATTTGGCCAGACGCTGCAGCAGCGGCAGGGTGAAGCTGGCCGTTTTGCCGGTGCCGGTTTGCGCGCCGCCCATGACATCGTGGCCGGCCAGAATGATGGGGATGGCTTGTGCCTGGATCGGTGTGGGTGCGGTGTAGCCGGTATCTTTTACGGCGCGCAACAGCTCGGGTATCAGGCCGAGGGCATCGAATGTGGGCAAAATAGTCGGCACCCCAAGGGTACTTCCTGCGGGGCGCGCTGGTGAGACGGCGTCGGGTGCAATAGGTGTGTCGTGTGCGGGTGCGTCGTGTGCGGCGGCAGGCGCTGCTGTGCCAAGGGGGGATGTGTTTGCGTTCAATCGAACTCCTGAATCGGCCTGCCCTTTTGAGGGGGAACCGGTTCAGGCAGCGAAATACTTGAAAATGCTGTGCGGCGGGATGCCGAATTGCAGGCCAACCGGCATTGCCTGCGGGTGGCATTGTATTACACTTGAATAGATAATACGTTAGCTGTTCTTAACACAGTTTTTTCGTCTCCATCGTCTCCAATCTCCAATAGGAATAATCCGGGAATAACCACCATGAATTTTGTAAATCTAGGAAAAAGTGATCTGCGCGTCTCCTCCGTGTGTCTTGGCACCATGACTTTTGGCCAGCAAAACAGCGAGGCCGAGGCGCATGAACAGCTGGATCATGCACTTGCCCAGGGCATCAATTTCATCGACACCGCTGAAATGTATCCAGTGCCGCCCAAGGCAGAAACCACCGGTGCGACGGAACGCATTATCGGCACTTGGCTCAAGCATCAGGCGCGGGAGCGCATCGTGCTGGCCACCAAGGCGGCAGGCCCAGGCCGGATAGCGTGGATTCGCGGTGGAACGCTGACATTTGACCGTAAAAACCTGCGTGCGGCGGTTGATGGCTCGCTGGATCGTCTGCAAACCGACTATATCGATCTTTATCAGCTGCACTGGCCGGATCGCAATGTGCCCACGTTTGGTCAGTACCAGTTTGAGCCGGAAAAAGAACGCGACTTCGTCGCGTTTCTAGAAACTCTGCAAGCACTCGATGAGCTGGTGAAGGAGGGCAAGATTCGTCATATCGGTTTGTCCAATGAAACACCGTGGGGCGTGATGCAGTTTTTGCAAACGGCCGAAGCGCAGGGCTTGCCGCGCATCGTGTCGATCCAGAATGCCTACAGCCTGCTTAACCGAACGTGGGAAATGGGTCTGGCCGAAATCGGCTATCGCGAACAGGTGTCATTGTTAGCTTATTCACCTTTGGCGTTTGGTTTTTTATCGGGCAAGTATTTGGCTGATCCGAAGGCCCGTGGCCGGGCAACCCTGTTTGACGGCTTTGCTCAGCGGTACACAAAACCTAACATGCCCTTAGCGGTTGCCGCCTATGTTGAGCTGGCTCGTCGTCACGGCATGACGCCTGTGCAACTGGCGTTGTCATTTGTCGCTTCGCGCTGGTTTGTCGGCAGCACGATCATCGGCGCGACAAGCCTGGCACAGCTCAAGGAAAATATTACGGCTTGTGCGCTACCGCTGGCGGAAGATGTTTTGCAGGAGATCGAAGCGCTGCATCTGCGCTATACGAATCCGGCACCGTAAATTACACCGGGGCGTGAGCCAGCAGGATTGTGCGCAAGGGAGCCAGGCGTTGCCATTGCCGATGCGTTGCATTGGCTGAAATATGATTTTCCAGTGCGCTCCCCGAGAGGGCGCGCAAAGCATTGAATGTTCGTTCGAGCAGCTGCGGCTGGGGCAGCATGGGACCGAAAAAAACCACTTTGTCGTGCTTGAAAATAAGCAGAGTCGGGAAGTTTTCGATATCCATGTCTGCACCCGCGTCGATGCTGCTTAGCTCATCGGCCGAATCCTCGATATCGATCCAGCGAAATGCGGTATCCGTAAACTGCTTCGCCATCGCGCTAAAGCTTGCGTGGTAGCTGCGGCAGGTGTCGCACCATTCGGCGCACAGGCAGGCGACCAAAAAGTCGGGCAGGGGTGTGTGGTTTGGCACAGCAGAATGCACGGGCGAGCGATTACACAGGTGGCGGGTTTCCCCAATGGGCTGATTTTACCGTGCTGTGGCGCGATTTTTCGTCTATAGAAAATCCGGGTTGATTGCCGCGCGCAGCACGATCTGTGGTTCACTTTCGCGCATTCGGCTGGAGAACCACCAAATGGCGCCTTTTTTCATGGGCCAGTCGGCTTCTATCCCGCTCAACAGCAAGGCAGCTATACGCCCGAGCGTCGGCTGATGGCCAACAATCACAACCGCACCCGGGTTTGTCGGCCAGTTGGCCGCCGTGAGGATATCAGCCACCGTAGCATCAACGCCGACTTTTTTTTCAATGTCGTAGGGCAGTTCCAGCATGTTGGCTGTTTGCTGCGTGCGCTCAGCCGGGCTGACAAGAACATGGCACTTGCGCGGTAAATTCTGGTGCAGCCAGTGCGCTACTTTTTTTGCCTGTTTTTCGCCACGCGGAGTGAGGCGGCGCTTGTGGTCAGGTAGCGTTGCATCACCGTCTTCTGCTTCGGCATGCCGCCAGAGAATCAAATCCATTGCATTATTTCCTTGCACATACTTTTACACATGTTCCATCTCATTGCTTACATAAAGCTAGTATAGGCAGTTAACATGACGCGCATGTGACGGTTGTTTATTCGGTGCTGCAAAGAGATGGGTAGCAGATGGGTGGCCAATGCATTGGCATGCGGTTAATGCAGCTTAAGGGTTGCCAGTTGGGTTGCCAGTTTTTCCAATTGCTTTTCAAGGCGACGCAAGGCGAGGGCCAAGTCTGCCAGCAGTTGCGCATGACGTGCACCGTGCCAGTGGCCGATCAGGGTAACTGCCGCACGCAAGGAGGCGTCTTGCCCGGCATGCGCCATGAGCCAGTTTCCGGCTTGAGACAGATCGTTGAGTTGTCCGAGGATGTCTTGCAGGTGCGTGAGTTGGCGCAAAATTGGTGGTTGCTTTTTCGACCCGGTTTTTAATTCAGTGAATGAGCTGAAGAACTCCAGGGCATAGTGCAAGCGCTTGATGGCAATGCGCAGGGCATGCAGCGATGCCGGATGTTCAGGATGCATGGCGCGTAGCCGCCGCGCGACGTGTTGGCCGGTGCTATGCAGACGCTTTGCAGCGAAGCGGGATAGCTTGAGAGAACGGGGAGGTGCGCTGGAAGATCCACTGGAAGATGAGCTGCTCTCTTGCTGATGCAGTGCTTGTAATGCGATGAGCAGAGCGTGTCCGTAGGCGGGTGAATCAAGTAGCGCAATGGCTTGCTTACGGGCTTGCTGCCGGTGCTGATGTATGGCGGCTACCATGGCTATCAGCGGTGCTTTGTGCGTGTCATGCTGTTTTTTGGTTATCTCGTCAAGTACAGGTGCGGCAATGTCGGTGTACAGCACATCCAGATCGCGCACCTGACCAAGCTGCACCATGAGCGGCGTGAAGACCCCTTTTAGCGGGGAGGTGAAGCCTGGCGGCAGAAGGGGAGAAAAAACCCGCAGTGCGGCGTGCAACCGGCGCATGGCCACGCGCATCTGATGAATGTATTCAGGGTCTTCCGTATGCAATGCGCCGTGGTAGTTTTGCTGTAAATGCTCAAGGCAGGCCAGGGCGATGCGGCGAAAAGCCCCTAGCGGCGACAAATTGCTGGTGAGCGATACGTCAGCAGTTTTGACAGGCTGTGGCGGGGTGTGGCTGTGCAGCTGATATCCGCGCTGGGCCTTGGAGCGCACTGCAGGTGTGAGCACCAGGCTTTCCGTCAGCGGCAGTGCCAGATCAAATAGCGCATGCAGCGGGGCATGTTCGAGTTCCAGCTCAATTTCTGAAATCGCTGCACGCTCTTCGCCTGCCGTAATCCATCCACGATCAAGCGTGAGCAGCACGGCACCGGGAGTGGCTGCAAAACGCCAGGTTTGGCGTTGAAAACGGGTTTCGAAAATGGGTGTCAATTGCGCCAGTAGACGCGGACGTTGCAGCCATGTACGCACTTTTTTTGCAGTGATGACAGAAAAATCAAACTGACCGGTGTAGGGCGCCTCCCATTCCGGACGGCTGGCCAGGCCTGCGGCGGCTGTGCCTGCCAGTTTTACGGTTTGCAGCCAGCGTCTGCCCTGGCGCCGCAGGCGTAGCGCGATGCCGCGCCGTTGCAGAGCCAGGTCGGGCGTGTCGTAGTAAATGTTGTCCAGCGTTTCCGTCTGCTGTTGTGCGGCGCGCTTGAGCAACGGATGGCGCAAAAAACGCCGCTGCTCTTTTTCCGCCAGCGCCAGCTTGAGCTCGATTTCTTCAGCCATGATCTGTTTCGGGTGGAGGGTGAGCCTTGCATTATCCATAAACCGACGCCAGGAATTATTACAGTCCCGCCGTGGATGGCCATGAATGGCCGTAAGTGGCCGGGAATGCTATGCGCCGCGTTCCTCGAACCAGCGCAGCTTGTCGCGTAATGTGACAACAGTGCCGATGATGATCAGCGTTGGCGCACGCAGTTGCGCTGCCGCCGCCAACGCTGGCAGGGTTGCCAGCGTGCCGGTAACGGTGCGCTGTTCCGGCTGCGTGCCGCGCTGTACGATGGCCGCTGGCCAGTCGGGCGGCAGACCATGTTCAATCAGTTTTTCGCACAGCACCGGCAGGCCGGACAGCCCCATGTAAATCACCACCGTCTGGCGTCGGCGGGCGAGTCCCGGCCAGTCCAGGTCCATGCTGCCGTCTTTGAGATGGCCGGTCACAAATACGCAGGCCTGGGCATGTTCACGGTGTGTCAGGGGAATGCCGGCATAGGCCGCCACGCCGGCCGCTGCGGTGATGCCGGGAACCACTTCAAAAGGAATGCCATCCGCCGCCAGGGTTTCCACTTCCTCGCCGCCACGACCAAAAGTAAACGGGTCGCCACCCTTCAGGCGCACCACGCGGCGTCCGGCCCTGGCCAGACGCACCAGCAGATGGTTGATTTCCTCCTGCGCCAGCGCGTGGTCGCCGCGCTGCTTGCCGGCGTAGATGCGCTCGACCTGCGGGCCCACGAGGTCAAGGATGGCAGGGGCCACCAGGTTGTCATACACGATGACATCCGCCTCATCGATCAGGCGCGCAGCCTTGATGGTTAGCAGCTCGGGGTCGCCGGAACCCGCGCCGACCAGATAAACCCAGCCGGGGCGGGCGTGTGTGGGGTTGTTTGCCATGCCCGGCATGCTACCAGCTTGACGCGCTGGCCGCGCTCCCCGTGATCCCCGGACAACCCGAAAAGTCGGCGCTGGTGAAGCGGCTGCGCTACAAGGCGGTCAGGCAAAAAACGCCTTCCTCGCCGTAGCGGATGATGACACGGTGACAAATTGATTCCGCCGGGGGAATGAAAAATGGCGCAGGTGAATCCGCGCCATTTTTTTGCATCCCACTGTGCGTGAAAAGGGGTTTTTCTACAGCTTCAACGTCCGAATTCAGGGACGATGCGCGGCTTAATCGCGCAGCCCCTCAAGTACAGCTTGTTTGGACACCTGTGCGCTGTAGGCAGGACCAGCTTCAGTCCTGCGAGTACGGCTGAAGCAGCAGAATGTTTCACTTGTATGTGACTTTAGCTGGTTTGCAGGCGATATCGGTCAATTGACGCGAAGGTTACCGCCGTTACCGAGCCCGCCCTTCACTTTTTGCGCTTTGTAGCCTTTGATGGCCTTGACTATGTTGTTCACGGAATCGGTGAAGGCAGCGACGATCACTTTCCCTTGCGCCGTATTGGAGTAACCGCCGCCAACGCCGGCGACCCCGCTTCCGACCAGACCACCAACAAATCCGAAGTCCATGTTTTTCGCTGAACCTTCCGCTGCGGCAATCTGAACGCTGGAGCGGGTGTCAATCAAGGTTAGCATTGTGCTTGCCTCTTTCGATGAGATTGAGCCGCCAACGGCCGCCCCAACCGAGCCGAGAAGCCCCCCGAGCGCCGCACCCATACCGCCTGCGTTGTTATTGGAAAAAGTGATGGAGGGAC
>WOZP01000060.1 GCA_011620215.1 Rugosibacter sp. | reverse complement strand
CCCCCCCTGCGGAAATGTTCCACCTTAGCGTATTAGGGCAGCGCACAATCGATCACACAGACGCGGACGCGGCGGTTCTCCTCGACGGAGAGCGTCTGCCGTAAGCGATCTTCGAGTTCGGCTGCGCTACGCGGCTTCTTTCCTTCCTGGGGCAACGGCATGTCCTTGCCACCAAACCAGAACACCAGATAGATGCCGAAGCCATCGGCACCGGGGTCGCGGGTATAGCGTTCGATCAATTGTTCGTGGACCGCGCGCCAAAGATCAGAGTGGTTGTCCTTCTTGATTTCGATGGGCACATTGAAGCCCTGCGCGCCACCGAAGGAAACGCGGATGTCGGCGCGCTTGTCTTCGGCGTAATAGCCCTCCTTGATCGCATCGACGCCAAGCCGGCCAAGACGTTCGGCCAAGTCGGAGAGCAAGGTATCGCGGCAGGCGTTTTCGAGTTTCGGGCGCGCCGGCTTGTGGGTTTCGTCGTCGTCCCAGTACTGCCGATAGTCGTTGGTGCTGCCGTTGCGAATCTTATTGGCAAGCTCGCACAGGTAATCGTAGACCAGCGCCGCAAGGTCGGCAGCATTGGCCGGCTCGCGGTTGGCGAGGGTGCGACAGACTTCGGCGGCGTCGAGGTGGCGGAAGCTTGCCTTGCGCCCCGCGATGCGTTGCGCGTGGGCGGCATGCCGCAAGCGGTTGTGCCACGACGCCAGCTTTGGCAAGGCCAGCAGCCGTTCCAGTTGTCGCCGGGCGTCATCGCTGGGGTTGCCGCCAAGGGCGTCGATGAAGGCGCGCACTTCTTCAGCAGTCTGCATAGCCGGACTGACCCAGTGGGCGCCCATCGGTTGTTCTGGCGGGCTGCCCGGCGCCAGCAGTTCGATCAGCAGCGCCAGCGTCGATTCGGGCAGATTGTCGCTCCAGCGAGGGCGCCTTTCGCGATCACGCAGGAAACCGCCGAGATACGCAGCCAGGGTCTTGCTCTTGCCGAGGTGGGCGGCAAGAGGCGCCTCGTATTCCTGCGGTGCGATCACCAAGCCGCAGGCGAGCCAATAAACGCGCTGTGCCGCGCTCATGCTGCCCTGCGCCAGTCGCGCCGAAATGATGGCGGCCAAGGCCGGGCGGTCGAGATAGCTCAGTGCGCCCTTGAGCAGCGGGTCAAGTGCATTGGCCAGCAGTTGTTTCTTCGCGCGCAGCGGAAAGCCCTTGAGCAAGCCCGGCAAGGCAATACGCGCGACGGTAGCGTAATCGTCGTCGTAAGCGAGTTGCCAGATGCCGTGCAGATGCTCGTCTCCCTTGCGCAGTAGCGGCAGTGCGTAGGCGATGAGCACCTCGGCGACCAGATCGGGCCGTGCTCTGACCAAAGCGGTAAACCAGTCTGCTTCCTTTTCCGCTACCCAAGTGAGGCGAAAAGCCAGCAACTTGCGCAGCACCTTGTCGTCGAGATGCAACGCGGTTTCGGGATCGCTGCCGTAGAGTTCCTCCATGCCGGCCAGACAAGGCTGGCGGATGAAGTGCATGCGGCCCTGAGCTTCGAGGCCGACAATTTCGGCGACGCTTGGCAGGTCATTGCGGTCGAGTGAACGTCGGAAGCCGGCGTAGGCCGCTTCGATGAGTTCTTCATCGCCCCCGAGAAAATCGGCCAAGCGCTCGCGCGGTGTTTCGCCCTCGATATCGAGATTCTTGCGGAGATAAACCTGCGCCAGTTCGTGCAGGATTTGCGGGTGGGCACTGCCAGTGCGAATCGTTTCGAGATGCTCGCGGAAATGTTGGTGCCACCCCTCCTTCCGCTGTTCGCGATCTTTGTCCCGCTCGCGCTTTCTGGCTGCGTCTTTCTTGTGCCAATGGTCGATGCGTAGGGAGTTGAATCCTTCGAGATAGAATTCGAAATTTGGATGGTCAGCAAGCCATGGTCCAAGATAATCCAGAGCCTCCAGCGTCAGCCAGCCTTGCCCGCCTTGGCGGACGAGGTGCATTGCCGCCTGCTCGAAGAAATGCTGTGCCAGTGCTGCATTCGTTTCAATTGCTGCTTGTTCCAGATACCACGATGCGATGTCGACCGGTGGTTCCGTGCCGTAAAGGCGGTTTGCGCTGTCATACAGGCAGTAACGGACATTCTCCTGTCCAATGCAGCGGGTGGCGCCTTCGCACAATACCGCTTTGTAGCGCTCCGGCCGAGCCACAAGCCAGTTTGTCACTCTTGTTTGATATTCGCCGTCGATCCGGGGATCTTCATGCTCGTCCAGTCCGGCACCCAGCCAGTCATAAAGCCGGGCGTCGTCGACCGCGTCGCCATGAGTCTCCAGCGCACGGGCCAATAACTCTCCCGCCATACGGGCAATCTGGAAGTCGTCGAGCGCTTCCTTTGGTTTGCGGTCGTTGCGCGACAGGTGATCAAGGAGTATTGGCAGGGCATCGTCGGGCGTGGCCTCGCTCAGGCTGTGCCCCCAGAATCCGTGGTAACTCGCCAGTAGACGGGCCTGTTTTTGCGGACGCAGGTAGTCGAATATCTCCGTGGGCGGAATATGTTCCGGGTATAGCTCTTGCAGCAATAGGCCGAGTATTCGGTCGTCATCATCCGCCACCGTGCCGGCGAATACGTCTTTGGTAAGTGCCACGAGCTGCGCGGCGCGGCGTGCAGGGTCGCGCAATTGCACATCCACGGCGGCGCGGCGGATATGGAACGGATAGCTCGCCTCCCGCGCCACTGCATCGAGCAACGCATCGAGGTGCGTCAATTCGTCTGGTGCGGCGAGTTCGACCAATGGCAGACCATAACGCAGCGCATCCAGCGCGCAGTCGAGCAGGGCGAGATCGGCCTCCGAGCGCGACGGGCTGGCGAGCAGTTCCAGAAACACCGGCATCATGTCGGGCGTGGCCAACGCGCCGAAGGGCGCAGCGGTCCAGTCCTGAAAGCGAAAGCCGGCATAGCGCTCGGCTTCGGTTTTGAGGGCGGTCAGCACGCGGCGTTTGTCGTCCGTCGGGAAATCGCGCACGTCGCCGTAGAGCACGACGCCGAGCGGGTCGCGGCTGACGAGTTCACCGCGCGCGTTGCGGCAATGCACGGCCAGCCAGGCGGCCAGGCCGCGCAGGTCGGGCACGATGCCGCCGTCTTCACCGGCCATCAGCGCGACGACGCGGCCGAGCGGCAGGCCTTGCGTGTCGATCAGCGCCGCCAGATAGCGCGCGCCAAGAAATTCGGCGATGCTGCGATGGACGGGGATGCGCTGCTGTTCGCGTTCATCGCGCTGGAACAGTCCGCTTTGTAACGTCGCCGGCAAAGGCAATTCACGGGGGGCGGCGAGTTCGCGCCAAAGGGCGTGCTGCTCGTCCGCCGCGTCGTCGTCGAGGGCGAAGCCGGCGATGCCCGCGAGCAGATGCACGGCGCAAAGAAATCCAGCCGCGTCGAGCAAGGCGTTGGTTGACGGCGCGATGGCCCGCTTGGCGGCGCGATGTTCCGGGTTGGTTTCGCGTACCAACTGCTGGCAGGCGAGTTCATAGGTTTTGCGCCGACCATCGGGCCAGCTTTCGCCGACGGCGCGGGCCAGCAAGCTCAAGGTTTGCGGGTTGCGCAGCAGATTCGCCAGCCCGTGATGCTCGGCTTGGCGGACGAAGTCCGCCGGATCGGGTTTGCCGAATTTGCGGTCAAGCAGCAAGGCGATGTCGGTGGTGCTCAATGGGTCGAGATGCAGGACGGCGAGCGCACTGCCGGGGGCAGCTTCCAGCAGGGCGGCGCTGTCGCTGTCGCCGTACCAGTCGGCCTCGCGGCAGGAGAGGCGGAAGGGGGGGCGACTGAGGCGGTCGAGATGCTGGCGTACTTGGTACAGTGGCGTGCGACCATCGCCGCCGGCCGCGCGCATTTCGTCGAGGCCGTCGATGAACAGCGTTTTGCCGGCAAGCTGCGGGCTGGGGTCGAGGGCAGCGAAGGCGCGCGCCCGGAGGTAATGGCCGCCGGTGGCCGCCGCTTCCTGTTTGAAGGATTCAGTTTTTCCAGCGCCGGGATCGCCGAGCAGCACATAGGCCGGTGCGCCCCGGTAGTCGGCCAGCGGCCGGCTTTCGCGCGCCCCGGTTTTCTCGTCGCGCGTCGTGCAGGTGCGCGGCACCAGCAAGTCAGGATCGACGGCCTGATTCAAAACCAGTGCTCCGCAGGATAGGAGAGAAACTCGGCCAGCGGGATGCCGCCGTCGCCGATCAGCAGGCGGCGGCAGTCGCCGAAGCTTTTCGCGAAGGCATCCATGCCTGCAAGCTTGTTCGGCACGCTGCCGCTTTTGACTCCGATGGCGACCAGCCGTTGGTCGCGTTCGAGCACGAAATCCACTTCGTGGGTGCCGTCGCGCCAATAATAGAAGTGACATTCCGGCGTGGCCGTGTTGTGCAAATGTGCACCTACCGCGCTTTCCACCATGCGGCCCCGATAGCTGCGGTCGGCCTGTGCCTCGCTCTTGTTGTAGCCGAAGCCGGCCGACATCAAGGCCATGTTCAGCACGTTCAGCTTGGGTGACGAGGCACGGCGGCGATGATGCTGGCCGGCGTATTTCTGCAAGCCCCGGATCAATCCGGCGCTGCCCAGCAGATCAAGGTAGTGGGCCAGCGTCACGGTGTTTCCCGCATCCTGCAATTGACCCATCATCTTCGTGTAAGACAGCTCCTGCGCGGAATAGCGGCAGCCGAGATGGAACAACTAGCGCAGCAACGCGGGTTTGTCGACCCGTGTCATCATCAGGATGTCCTTCTCAATGCTCGGCTCGATCAGGCCGGTGTTGACGTAGTTGCGCCAGCGCGGTTCGTCGCGGATCAACGGCGCGCTGCCAGGGTAGCCGCCGAAGTAGAGATAGTCTTCGAGGTCGAAATCGAAGGCGTCGGCCATTTCGCG
Source organism: Rugosibacter sp. (assembly GCA_011620215.1). Classification (GTDB taxonomy): domain Bacteria; phylum Pseudomonadota; class Gammaproteobacteria; order Burkholderiales; family Rhodocyclaceae; genus Rugosibacter. Next base: position 16,199 of record WOZP01000060.1, on the reverse strand, counting down.
GAACGACCAGTGCGTGAGCGGGATGGTTTCGTAACGGCCAGTGAGGCTTTCGCTCATGCCCTGCCGCATCAGCAGCGGCGAAGAGCCGAGCAGAACGACGTGCAGCGCCAGTCCTTCGGCGCGATCGGCATCCCACAATTCTTTCACGGTGTCCGACCAGCGCGGAATCTTCTGGATTTCGTCGAGGATAAGAATGTGGCCATTCGCGCTTCCCTGCGCCGCTATTCGCTGCCAGGTTTCGATCAGCCAAGCGCTGTCACGGGGCGCCGCAGCTTGGCGTCCGGTAGGTGCATAACTCAGATCGGCGCCCGACAAGGAAGAATCATCCGGAGCATCCACGGCGACAAAGGAATAGCGTTGCAGTGGATAGGTTGCCAGCACCCCGCGCACCAATGTCGTCTTGCCAACCTGGCGTGGACCAGCGACAACGATTAGGAATCGCGGCGGCTGACGCAGACGCTCTTGCAGCGTTTCGGTCTCAGGGCGTTGGTAGGATGGAGTCATCGAATTTACAGCTTTGAGTAAAATTACTCATTATGATAAACGAGCGATGATGCAATATCAATCAATGAGTTGTAGGTTTTCTTGATCAATACTTAAATGACTTCTCAGAGGCGGTCAGGGTAGGAGATTGAGAATACAGTTGTTCGGTGTCCGCCCCTCGGCAATGGCAGGTATCAAACTTGTAGCTGACATCGCTCGTTCAAAATCGCACGACAGCTTTGGCCGAACAGGAAACGATCGCCGAATATGGTTTGAACTTCCGCTCTTGGCCGATAGGCGACAATCCGCATCTTCACTGCAAGATAGTCGCTCCGCTTACTGCGACGTATAACGATAAATCAATCATGGAATTTGGATACCCAAAAAGCCTTGCAATAAAAATCGCCCAGCTCTACGCGTGACGCGTATGGTTTTGTCTTTATCGCCGTATCACCAGCGCCGACTTTTTCATCGATGTTTAAGCTCTACCGAGAACCTGATGCAAAGTTTTCAAAACGTGTGTATTCACCGATGAATGTCATGCGTGCTGTGCCCACGGGGCCGTTACGGTGCTTGCCGATAATGACTTCTGCGGTTCCTTTATCTTGCGTGTCCGGTTTGTAATATTCTTCCCGGTACATCATCATGATGATGTCGGCATCCTGTTCAATGGCGCCGGATTCACGCAAATCGCTCATCAGGGGCCGCTTGTCGGTACGTTCTTCCACTTTGCGTGACAACTGCGATAGCGCGATGATGGGCACTTGCAGCTCTTTTGCCAGCGCCTTGATGGAGCGCGAAATTTCTGAAATCTCCGTTGCCCGATTTTCGCCATAACCATTCGAGCTCATGAGTTGCAGATAGTCGATCACAATCAAGCCGAGCTTGCCGAATTGACGATGCAAGCGCCGTGCACGGGCACGCAGGTCGGTTGAATTGATTGCGCCGGTTTCGTCGATATGAATCGGCGCTTCATGCAGCTTGCCTAGTGCTACCGTCATGCGGTCCCATTCGTCATCGGTCAGGCGGCCGGTGCGCAGCTTGCCTTGATCAATGCGACCCACTGACGAAAGAAACCGCGTCGCCAGCTGCGGACCGGACATTTCCAGACTGAAAATCGCGACCGGCTGACGCAATTCAACGCCCACGTGTTCGGCAATATTCAGCGCAAAGGCGGTTTTCCCCATGGAGGGGCGGCCTGCCACCACAATCATATCGCCTGGCTGCAAGCCGGATGTCATGCGATCAATATCGACAAATCCTGTTGGCACGCCGGTGATGTCAGACTGGCTGTCGCGTGCAAGCAATGCTTCCATACGCTCAACGACTTCACCCAGCAACGGTTGAATCTGCACAAACCCGCCGCTGTCGCGATTGCCTGTTTCGGCAATTTCCAGAATGCGACGCTCCGCTTCATCCAGTAACTGTTTGACATCGCGACCGGCCGGGTTTAATGCATGGCCAGCAATTTCATCGCCGACAGTGACAAGTTGCCGCAAAATCGCGCGCTCGCGCACGATTTCAGCATAGCGTCGCACATTGGCGGCCGATGGCGTGGCGTTCGCGATTTCAGCAAGGTAGGCCAAGCCCCCGGTCTGATCAATCTCATTCGATTGTTCGATCGATTCATACACCGTGACGACATCCGCCGGGCGGCCACGCTGGATTAGTTTGCCAATATGCCGAAAAATCCGCCGATGATCGTCGCGGTAAAAATCGGTTTCACGCACCACATCGGCAATACGATCCCACGCCGGATTATCAATCAGTAGCCCCCCAATCAAGGATTGCTCCGCCTCGATAGAGTGCGGTGGCAATTTGAGCGCAGCAACCTGCGCATCGAGTACGGGCGAAGGATTAAAAGAACGAATATTGGCCATGGCTATCTCCGCAATGAAGCAGCGAGTCTACTCCGCGCAACGCTGCCTGATAAGTGGATAAGTTGTGGAAATCGTGGGGATAGACTGTGGAAATCAAGTGGATAAGACGCACGCACTGCAATAAAAAACGAGCCGCCCCGAAAGTCGAGGACAGCTCGTTTTTAAGTGCCGTCAATCTACGCCAAATGGCGTAAATAAAGCAAAGCGCTACAGCTGGCCAATAATTTAGCCAAACTGCGGGTTAATGTTCGCCCAGCACAGATACCGTAATGGTTGCAATGACATCGGTATGCAGCGAGATTTCAATGGGCGAATCGCCGATCGCCTTGAGCGGGCCGTCTGGCAGGCGAATCGCTGAACGCTCAACCGTCAGACCCTGTGCCAGTAACGCATCGGCAATATCGATATTGGTGACTGAGCCAAATAAGCGACCATCCATCCCGGTCTTGCGTGTAATTTGCAGCATCAGGCCATCGAGCTTGGCGGCTTGCGCTTGCGCTGAGGCCAGGCGTTCTTGTTGCGCGGCCTCAAGCTCTGCACGCTTGGCTTCGAACACCTTGCGATTGGCTTCCGTAGCGCGTTTAGCCTTGCCTTGTGGAATTAAATAATTGCGAGCGTAACCGTCTTTGACCTTGACTTCATCACCCAGGTTGCCGAGATTGACCACTTTTTCCATCAAAATAATTTGCATTGTTTTCTCCTCGCTTACTGGTGCAGATCAGTAAAAGGCATCAAGGCTAAAAAGCGCGCACGCTTGATAGCAGTTGATAACTGACGTTGATAGCCCGTTTTAGTACCAGTAATGCGGGCTGGCATGATGCGTGCGTTTTCAGCAATAAAGTCTTTGAGGATTTCAACATCTTTGTAGTCGACTTCCTCAATTTTCTCTACCGTGAAGCGGCAGAATTTGCGTCGTTTAAACATGCTACGGCCTTTTTCGCCCTTGCCTCCTTTTGCAGCCAGCTTACCTTTTGGTTTAAATGCCATTTTTATTTCCTTCCACGAATTCAATTGTATTTACATGCAGTATCGGCATACGCCGCTTAAGACTGCGTGCCGCTAAAAATCCACTCACCTTCAGCTCGTCACCTGGCTTGATGGTTGCCAGCAATTGCGCCTGACTGCCTATTGCCACACAATTCATCTCACAGTGCACCTTGCGCTCGACTTCCGACTCCATTTGGATCGATTCGTGCGCCAGGCTAAATTCAAGTACCGGAATGCCTGCGGGGGTGCGACGCAAAGCGCCACGTTCCTGCAGATAACCCGATAACTGCGCTAGATTGATGGACAATGCAGGGGTCTAGTCACTGTCAAACACCGCTCAAGCGGCGGCAGGTGCCTCAGTTGCTTCTGCAGCAGGAGCTGGAGCAGCAACCGCATCGCCTTGGCTAGATGAACGAGATTTCTCTTCTTTCATCATGGGCGAAGGGGTCGTGACAGCTTTGCGCGTTTTGATGGTTAGATGACGCAGCACGGCATCATTAAATTTGAATGAGCTTTCCAGTTCGGCCAAGGCTTCACCATCGCATTCAATGTTCATCAGCACATAGTGCGCCTTATGAACCTTCTGGATTGGGTAAGCCATTTGACGGCGGCCCCAGTCTTCAAGACGGTGGATGATGCCGGAACGGGCAGTAACAAGCGCTTTGTAGCGCTCAATCATTGCCGGTACTTGCTCGGACTGGTCTGGATGAACAATAAAAACAATTTCGTAATGTCGCATGCAATCTCCTTGTGGTTAAGTGATAGCCCCCCCGCATGCGTAACGGGTGGAGCAAGGTCAGCCCTGCACTATAGCAAGCAAAGCACTCGGGGGCAAGAACAGAAAGAGTGCGCCCTTCTTGAATATTGACTAGAATTATCAGCATGCTCGATAGACGCTCTCAATCACTACTCAAGACTCTGATCGAAAACTATATTGCCGATGGTCAGCCGGTCGGCTCGCGCACATTGGCAAAACGCTCCAACCTTGAGCTGTCTCCTGCCACCATCCGCAATGTCATGTCAGACTTAGAAGAAATGGGCTTTATCACCAGCCCACACACCTCGGCTGGGCGGATTCCTACCTCTTTAGGCTATCGGCTGTTTATCGATTCTCTCTTGACGGTACAGCCGCTCACTGACGCCGATTTATCCGAAATTCAAGGTGCCGTGCAGCCAGACCAACCGCAACGGATGATCAGTCAGGCTTCGCACCTGCTCTCGCAATTGACCTCTTTCGCCGGAGTAGTTGTTGTGCCACGTCGTCAGCAACCTCGCATCCGTCAAATCGACTTCCTCAGTCTTTCGGAAAAACGGATTTTGCTCATCATCGTGACCGAGAGTGGTGACGTACAGAACCGCATCCTGTTCACGCAACGCAACCACACGCCTTCCGAGCTTGTTTTTGCTGCCAATTACCTTAACCAGAATTGCGTTGGCTTGGAATTCAACCAAATCCGCTCACGCGTCGTCGAAGAACTAAACCAGCTGCGCGCTGATATGTCAGACCTCATGGCCGCAGCCCTGGATGCGGGCAACCAAGTGATGGCCGATACTGCAGCTCACTATGTCATCAGTGGCGAAAGAAATCTACTTGATGTCGAAGATCTGGCTTCCAATATGACCCGAATACGCCGCCTGTTTGATTTGTTCGAACAAAAAACACACCTGGCGCAATTGTTGGCGCTATCGGACGATGCCGAAGGCGTGCAAGTTTTCATCGGTAATGAATCGGGCATTGCTCCGCTTGATGAATGCAGCGTGGTGGCCGCGCCCTATGAGGTGGATGGCCATGTCGTTGGCTCGATCGGTGTCATAGGCCCTACGCGCATGGCCTATGAGCGGGTAATTCCGATTGTGGATATCACGGCAAAACTCCTTTCTTCGGCATTTTCTGCCCACTGATCCACCGCGCGATGCCCCGCTACGCTGCTGAACCTGCGCACCACCATGGTAACGCCCCCCACACAGCCATTGTTCTGGTTAATCTGGGTACGCCCGATATGCCGACCGCGTCGGCTTTGCGTCGTTATCTCAAACAATTTTTGTGGGATCCGCGCGTGGTCGAAATCCCGCGCGCCATTTGGTGGCTGATTCTGAACGGCATCATTCTTAACTTGCGCCCGGCAAAATCAGCCGCGAAATACGCAAAAATATGGATGGCCGAAGGATCTCCGCTGCGTGTCCACACTGAACGGCAAGCCAAGCTGCTCAAGGGCTTGCTTGGCCAGCAGGGGCATACGAATATCGAAATCGTCTGGGCGATGCGTTATGGCAATCCTTCGATTAGCCACACGCTGGATCAGCTCAAGCAAAAAGGGGTTGAGCGGGTGCTCATTTTTCCGCTGTATCCACAATATGCCGCCAGCACCACCGCTAGCGTGATGGATGACGTGGCGAACTGGGTAAAGCGTATTCGCAACCCGCCAGAGCTACGCTTCATCAAGCAATACCCTGATCATCCCGGTTACATTACAGCGCTCGCCGCGAGCGTTCGCGAACACTGGATGAGGCATGGGCGCGGAGAACGCCTGGTCATCAGCTTCCATGGCCTGCCCCAACGTTCACTTTTACTGGGGGACCCGTATTTTTGCCTGTGCCAAAAAACCGGACGTCTGCTGGCAGAAGCGCTTGGGCTTACTGCCGGCGACTATCTCATCACCTTTCAATCGCGCTTTGGCAAAGCCAAGTGGCTTCAACCCTATACCCAGCCGACACTGGAAAAACTCGCACGGGACGGCGTAGCTCGTGTCGATGTCATCTGCCCGGGCTTTGTTGCCGATTGCCTGGAAACACTGGAAGAAATTGCCATGGAATGCAAAGAGGCCTTTTTAGCATCGGGAGGTAAGGTATTTACCTACATCCCCTGCATGAACGAACGCGCGGACTGGATTGCAGCGCTGAGTAATATCGCCACAAACCATCTGGCGGGCTGGCCTTTATCTGCTGAGGCAGATGCAGCATCTTTCGCTCGGGCCAAACAACTCGGTGCGACAAACTGAAGTAATCAACCCAAGCACCTGGCAAAAACATCCGACTAAAGCACTCTGCTCTCGCCGAAAAAATTCTTTCCCGACCTTTACTTTCCCGACCCTTTCCCTGCTCCTACCTTAAAACGCACAGGGGCTAGGTATAATTCTGCCTTTCGCCTTCAATCAACACAAATCACCCGGCCATGCAGGAAAAATATCAACCGACTGAAATTGAACAATCTTCCCAGGCCTTCTGGAATACCGCCCAAAGCTTTCACGCGACCGAGGATGCGGATAAGCCCAAATACTATTGTCTGTCAATGTTTCCTTACCCCTCGGGCAAGCTGCACATGGGCCATGTGCGCAACTACACCCTGGGCGACGTGCTCTCACGGCATTACCGCATGCGCGGTTATAACGTGCTGCAGCCGATGGGTTGGGATGCATTCGGGTTACCTGCCGAAAATGCAGCTATGCAAAACAACGTGCCCCCTGCCCAATGGACAAATGACAACATTGCCTACATGAAAAAGCAGTTGCAATCCCTGGGCTTTGCCATTGACTGGTCACGGGAGCTAGCGACCTGCCAGCCTGAATACTACCAATGGAACCAATGGCTGTTTTTGCGCATGCTGGAAAAAGGCATTGCCTATAAAAAAACGCAGATCGTCAATTGGGATCCGGTTGATCAAACCGTGCTGGCCAATGAACAGGTGATCGACGGCCGTGGCTGGCGTACAGGTGCAGTCGTTGAAAAACGCGAAATCCCCGGTTACTACCTGGCCATTACCCGCTATGCGGATGAGCTTTTGTCCTCACTGGATACCTTGCCCGGCTGGCCCGAGCGCGTTAAAACCATGCAGGCCAACTGGATAGGCAAAAGCACCGGTGTGCGATTTGCGTTTCCCTACACGCTGGACGGCAAGCAAGAAAATTTGTGGGTATACACCACGCGTGCGGACACGGTCATGGGCGTGACATTTTGCACGGTGGCAGCAGAACACCCCTTAGCCACCCATGCGGCCAAAAACAATCCGGCCTTGGCCGCTTTTATTGATGAGTGCCAACACGGCTCTGTCATGGAAGCCGATATGGCCACCATGGAAAAAAAAGGCATGCCCACCGGGCTGTTTGTAACGCACCCACTCTCCGGCGAGCAACTAGCCGTCTGGGTGGGTAATTACGTCTTGATGAATTATGGCGATGGCGCGGTGATGGCTGTGCCGGCACATGACGAGCGCGACTTTGCGTTTGCCAAAAAATATAACCTGCCGATCAAACCTGTAGTTGCCATTGAGGGCGAAACATTTTCTCTCGATGCCTGGCAAGACTGGTATGCCGATAAACAACGCGGGCGCTGCATTAATTCAGGCAAATACGATGGCCTGCCGTTTGCAGAAGCGGTCACCGCCATTGCTGCGGATCTCAAAACAAAAAACCTGGGCGACACGCAAGTGCACTATCGCTTGCGCGACTGGGGTGTCTCACGGCAGCGTTACTGGGGGTGCCCTATTCCGCTGATTCATTGCGATGCCTGCGGCACCGTGCCTGTGCCGGACGATCAGTTACCGGTGAAATTGCCCACCGATTGCGTACCGGATGGTTCAGGCAATCCGCTTGCCAAACGCGCTGATTTCGTCAACTGCGCTTGCCCCAAATGCGGCCAACCCGCACGGCGTGAAACAGACACCATGGATACCTTTGTGGATTCCTCCTGGTATTACGCGCGCTACTGCGCAGCGGATAACACCACAGCCATGGTGGATGAGCGAACGAATCACTGGATGCCGGTTGACCAATACATCGGCGGGATAGAACACGCGATTCTGCATTTGCTGTACTCGCGGTTCTGGACCAAAGTCATGCGCGATCTTGATCTGATTAGCTACGACGAACCCTTCGCTAACTTGCTCACGCAAGGCATGGTGCTCAACCATATTTTTTCGCGACGCACAGCGCAAGGCGGCATCACCTACTTTGCTCCTGAAGAGCTTGATTTGATCAAGGATGACGCAGGTCGCATCACGGGTGCCACAGCCAAAGCGGATGGTCAGGCGGTCGACTATCAAGGCATCGGCACGATGTCCAAATCCAAACGCAATGGCGTGGACCCGCAATCGCTGATTGAAACTTACGGCGCGGATACCGCACGATTTTTCATGATGTTTGCCGCCCCGCCCGAGCAAACGCTGGAATGGGCAGATTCGGGTGTTGAAGGCGCATTTCGCTTTCTGCGCCGCTTGTGGGCGCTGGGACACGGTCTCAAGAACCGCCTTCGCCATGGGGCACCCATGCCAGAAACCCTGCCCGAACCTGTTGCAGCGTTGCGCCGCGAAATACACTTGCTGTTGCGCCAGGCCAATTATGACTTTACCAAGCATCAGTTCAATACCGTCGCCTCCAGCGCAATGAAAATGTTGAACAGCCTGGAAAAAGGGGTGCAAGAGTTTGCCAGCGAATCTGCCAACAACACAAATGGCATGGTTGTCATCACTGAATGCGTGAGCATTCTATTGCGCCTGCTCTCGCCGTTGACGCCACACATTTGTCACACCCTCTGGCGCGAACTCGGCTATGGCAAGGACATTCTCGCCGCCCCGTGGCCCGAGCCGCTGGAGACTGCGTTGACACAAGATGAAATCGAGCTGGTGCTACAAATCAATGGCAAGCATCGCGGCAGCCTGCGCATGAAAGTCGGCGCTGACAAGACGGCGATTGAAGTGGCTGCACTGGCTTCAGAAGCCGCGCAAAAGCACATGGCAGGCAACCCGGCGAAAAAAGTCATTGTCGTTCCCGGCCGTCTGGTCAATATTGTTGTCTAAATTGTCTTAAGAGGAGTCACCTGTGCGCGCTATCAAACTTGCCACCCAGCTGTTCGTCACCTTCGGCTTAGTCGGTCTGCTAGCTGCCTGTGGCTTTCAGTTGCGCGGTAATTACGCTTTGCCGTTTCAAACCATGAGCATTGCCCTGGCGCCCAGCTCGGAGCTTTACGCGCAACTCAAACGCAGCATTGAAGCCTCATCCCCCACGCGTATCGTTGATGATCCCAAAGATGCCGAAGCTAACCTGATCGTACTGGGCGACCGCAATGAAAAAGTCATTCTCACGTTGAACTCCGCCGGACGTGCGCGCGAATATGATTTAGTGCGCACGTTTTCTTTCAAGGTAAGCAGCGCAAATAATACCGACTACATTCCACCGAGCCAGATCGTTTTGCGTCGCGACATGACTTTCAATGATGATCTGGTGCTTTCCAAAGAGTCAGAAGAAGCGCTTCTCTGGCGCGACATACAAAGTGATCTGATACAGCAGCTGTTACGTCGGCTGGCCTCCGCCAAGCCCAAGGCAGCAAGTGAATCTGGCAATGCAACTGCGCCCTGAGCAACTCGGCGCGCACCTCGATAAGCCGTTAGCGTCACTGTATTTACTCCACGGTGACGAACCGCTGCTGGTCATTGAAGCGGCCGATGCCATTCGCCTCGCCGCACGTCGCCAAGGCTTTGCCGAACGCGAAGTGATTGTGGCAGGCACCGGTTTTCGCTGGGACGACCTCTTTTTAGCAGCAGGCAACTTATCGCTGTTTGGCGAAACCAAGCTCATTGATCTGCGTATTCCCTCAGGCAAACCGGGACGTGAAGGCAGCGAGGCGTTGCAGCGTTACTGCCAAACACTCGGCTCGGGAACAGTGACCTTGATTACGCTTCCCGAACTTGACTGGCAAGCAAAAAAAGCCGCATGGGTCACCGCGCTCAGCCAGGCAGGCGTCGCGCTTGAATGCAATGCCCCGCCCTTGGTACGGCTGCCACAGTGGCTGGCCGAGCGCCTGGCGCGCCAGAAACAAACCGCATCACGCGCCGGGCTGGAATTCATCGCCGCGCATGTTGAAGGCAATTTGCTCGCCGCACACCAGGAAATTCAAAAGCTCGGTCTGCTCTATCCCGCCGGGGAAGTTTCACTCGCGCAGATAGAAGCAGCGGTATTGAATGTCGCCCGCTATGATGTCTCTGACCTGCGCGATGCGCTCAAAAATCGCGATACCGTGCGCGCCGTGCGCACGCTGGAAGGCTTGCAAGCAGAAGGCGCTGCGCCACCCTTGGTGTTGTGGGCGCTGGCCAGTGAAGCACGTACCGCACAAAACCGCCCGGCCCTCTTGCATGCAGCAAAAATTGACCGCATGATTAAGGGGCTTGCCACCGGCGACCTGTGGAATGAATTTTTACAACTCGCCTTACGTTTGACCCGGCCAAGGAAACTCTCATGACGCTCAAAGACACTCTACTGCATATCGGCCAAGCCGCGCGTGATGCCTCGCACGCCGTCGCCCGCGCTTCGACCCGCGTGAAAAATACCGCCCTGCTCGCCATGGCAAGCGCGATTCGTGCACAGCGCGCCGAACTGCTGGCTGCGAATGCCGCCGACCTTGCTGCAGCAAAAGCAGAAGGGCTGGATGCCGCAATGATGGATCGCTTGACACTCAGCGAAAAAGGCATCGAAGCCATGGCCCAAGGGCTGGAACAAGTCGCCGCGTTGCCTGACCCGGTCGGTGAAATCAGCGACATGAGGCGCCGCCCCTCCGGCATACAAGTGGGAAAAATGCGCGTGCCGCTGGGCGTTGTCGGCATCATTTATGAAGCGCGCCCGAACGTCACGGCAGACGCCGCCGCGCTGTGCCTTAAATCCGGCAATGCCGCGATTTTGCGTGGCGGTAAGGAAGCCATGCGCAGCAATCAGGCCATTGCCGTTTGCGTGAAACAAGGACTGGTCGCCGCAGGCTTGCCAGAAACAGCAATACAGGTGATCGACACGACTGATCGCGCTGCGGTGGGTTATCTCATAACCATGCCGGAATTTGTCGATGTCATCGTGCCGCGCGGCGGCAAAGGCTTGATCGAGCGCATCTCGCAAGAAGCACACGTGCCAGTCATCAAACATCTCGATGGCAATTGCCATGTGTATGTTGATAGCGCCGCCGACCCGGAAAAAGCACTCGCTATTGTTGAAAATTCCAAAACGCAGCGGCTGGGCACATGCAATACCGCAGAATCCTTGCTCATCGCCCGCCCGATTGCGGCAAGCTTATTGCCGAAAATCGCGGCGATGCTCACCGCACGCGGCATCGAAATTCGTGGCTGTGACGAAACACGTGCACTGGTGAAAGAAGCCAAGCCGGCGAGCGAGGAAGATTACGCCACCGAATATCTCGCAGCGATTATCTCGTGCAAAGTGGTGGCCGATATTGATGAGGCGATCGCTCACATCAACAAATACTCATCAGCGCACACCGAAGCCATCGTCACTGAAAACTACACCACGGCACTGCGTTTTTTGCGCGAAGTGGATTCCGCTTCGGTCATGGTGAACGCCTCAACGCGCTTTGCCGATGGCTTTGAATATGGCCTGGGTGCCGAGATCGGTATATCCACCGACAAGTTTCACGCCCGCGGGCCGGTGGGCCTGGAAGGACTCACCTCGCAAAAGTGGATCGTGCTGGGGAATGGCGAAGTACGCGGGTAAATCCATCTGATGGATTGATGAGGGTTACGCCGCCAAAGTAGCATTACTTCGCGGCGTATCACCAGCGCCGAGTTTTTGAAAAAACGACTCGAAAAAACAACGCTTGTCTCATCCAATCAGTGCATGACTAATTATCGCGACCGATAGACCGAAACTTTGTCAAACAACGCGGGCACTGTTACTAACACCGAAGAGGGAATGGTCACGAGGTTCAATCATCCCGCTTCAATCCAGTTTTACGAAGCATAAAACCTTTCATTCCACGATTTTTACTTTCGTCCCCGCCTTGACTACGCCATCAGGATAAGCGCCATTCATCAAGCGCAATTGCGCTTCCGGATGCGGCAGCGTGGTGGCAGACCGCTTGACCAGCTGAGCAAAGCCGCCTTGCGGGAATGCGGCCAGGCGAATCTTCCAGGGGCGGGCCAGAGAGCGATCTTTATCGCTGATGGCACGAAAGGTTTTTTCTGCCGCGAGCAGTGTTTCACGTTCGCGTCGCAAGGCATCTGCACTCTTGGCGACATGCAGAAAAAGATAGGTGTGTTTTTCTGGCCCGGTAAGCAATGTGACATCGACTTGTTGCAACACGTCTTGCCCGCCTTCTTTTACGCGGGCCGTGCCAACAAACGTGGTCGCAGCAAAACCATTGATGGTTGCTTGCGCTGTGCGCCCGTTGATGGGGTTGAAAATCGTGCGCAAAATATCTGCGTGCGTTGCTCCCGCATCTGCTGGCACGGTACGCATGATCAATGCTGCATCGGCTGCGCCATTCGTCATGATGAGCGCTTCCGATGTATTTTTTATCCGCCAGCCGGTAGGTGCGGTGAGCGCAAAGCCCATGGGTTCGTGAAAAAACTGCTGGCCACGGATGACGCCCTCTTCGCGGCTCTCACCAAAGGGAATGCCATCAATCGCCTTGAGGTAGCGCTCGCGTCCGTTTTCCGCTTTTGGTTCTTGATGCAGCAAGGCTGTTTGGCGGATGTCTTCCAGCCGCTTGTCGTTGCTCGGGTGCGAGGCTAGCCAATCGGTGCGCGGTGGCGGTATGCGGCCCTCGCTACGTGCGGTGTCGGCGGCAAACTGTTCCTGATTTTTAAGCATGCGAATGACATCAATCATGCACGCGGAATCATAATGATTGCGGGTAAGGTATTCGGCACCCAATTGGTCGGCTTGTGATTCCTGCTCGCGGCTATAAGAAGCGATATATCCCGCGGCAGTGATCTGCGACACCTGATTGGTCAGATCCCCTGCCCCGCCATAACCTTTGCTCTCCAGTACGGCACCGAGCACATTCGCCAGCAGCACACCCACACCGGCAGCCTGCTGACGCGTGGCGCGTTGCGAAGCATGGCGTGCAGTCACATGGCCGATTTCATGCCCCAGCACTCCGGCTAGCTCGGCTTCATCATCAAGATAAGCGAGAATGCCGCGCGTGATATAGACATACCCGCCGGGCAAGGCAAAGGCATTGACCTCGGGGCTGTCTAGCACCGTAAAGTGCCATTCGAGCGTGCCCCGGTGCGAGGCTTTGGCCAGCTTTTGCCCCACGCTATTAACGTAGTCTTGAAGTGATGGATTCTCCAGCGCACGATATTCTTTCAGCACGTCCTGGTGCGCTTTTTGCCCCGCTTGCAGCTCGCTGCGCTCATCCATCACCGTGCGTTCATATTGCCCTGTCACGGGGTTGCGCACGTTGGCGCAGGAAGTCAAAAAAACTAAAGTAACAACAAAAAAACAAAACCGGAATTTCATTTCACCTCACCGCAAAAATGCATAAAACCATAAAACATTACGCCGACAAAAGCTGACGCAGCACAAACGGCAGAATACCGCCATGCCGATAGTAATCGACCTCAATCGGTGTATCGATCCGCAAGCGGAGTGCGATGCGCCGCGTTGTGCCATTCAATTGACGAACCACCAGGGTCACCTCTTGCTGCGGCTGTATATCGCCGTCCAATCCTTCGAGGTCAAAAATCTCGTTGCCAATAATCCCCAACGCTTCGGCTGATTCCGTACCAAGAAATTGCAATGGCAAGACGCCCATACCAATAAGATTGGCGCGATGGATGCGCTCAAAGCTACGGGCGATGACGGCTTTAACACCGAGCAGTTGCGTGCCCTTCGCTGCCCAGTCGCGGGATGAGCCAGTGCCATACTCTTCGCCGGCAAAAATAACCGTGGGTATGCCGTCCGCCATGTAGCGCATGGCGGCATCAAAAATGAACACTTGCTCAGCCGAGGGTTGATGCAGCGTCAAGCCGCCTTCCACGCGCGCGCCATCAGCCTTGGGCGGCAGCATCAGATTCTTGATGCGCACATTGGCGAAGGTACCGCGCACCATCACATCGTGGTTGCCGCGCCGCGAGCCATACGAATTAAAGTCGGCGCTGGTGACACGGTGATTCAGCAACCATTGCCCGGCAGGAGACGCTGCGCTGATCGAACCGGCAGGCGAGATGTGATCGGTTGTTACCGAATCGCCAAAAATAGCCAGTGCGCGCGCATTGCGCAGCACAGGCGGGGCCACGGGCGACATGCCGAAGTTGTTAAAGAATGGCGGCCTGGCGATGTAGGTCGACGTGGGCCACGCATACACCTGCCCGGTGCTGGAATTAATCGCATTCCATAACACATGATCTTTCGTGAGGTCAGCATACAGTCGGCGAAAAGTGGCTGGATTCATCGCCGTTTGCATGCAGGCTTCAATCTCGTGGCTGGATGGCCAGAGGTCACGCAGCCAGACAGCCTCACCATTTTTCCCATAACCAATGGGCTCGGTCAGCGGGTCTTTCTGCATTGTGCCGAGCAGCGCATACAACACAACCAGTGGTGGCGAAGCCAGAAAGTTAGCGCGGATGTTGGGATGAATACGCGCTTCAAAGTTGCGGTTGCCGGATAACACCGCCGCACCAATCAGATCGTTCTTTACTACTGCATCTTCTATCGGCATCGCCAGAGGCCCGGAATTACCAATGCAGGTGGTGCAGCCATAGCCTGCCACGTTAAAACCCAGCTGTTCGAGATACGGCAACAAGCCGGACTGCGTCAGATATTCAGTAACAACACGCGAGCCGGGGGCAAGCGATGTCTTGACGTGCGGGCCGACATGCAAGCCACGCTCCACCGCTTTTTTGGCCAGCAAACCAGCAGCGATCATCACGCTGGGGTTGGAAGTATTGGTGCAAGAAGTAATGGCCGCAATCAGCACGTCACCATTGCCCACGTCCAGCCCATCCTGACTTTTAAAGCGCTTTGCCAAATCCACGGGGTTGCGCGCAAACCCATTGTCTGCCGCCGGTTTGGCAAACGTTTCGGCAAACGCCGTTTTAGCCTGGCTTAGCGGAATTCTATCCTGCGGCCGCTTGGGGCCCGCCAGCGCGGGCACAACACTGGCCAAGTCCAGACTCAGCGTGGATGAATAATCAATGTCGCCGCGCTTGGGGATACCGAACAATCCCTGCGCCTTGAAATAGTTTTCGAAACGGGTCACTTCGGCATCGCTCCGCCCGGTGCCTTTCAAATAAGCCACGGTCAAATCATCCACCGGAAAGAAGCCCATGGTGGCGCCATATTCGGGTGCCATATTGGCAAGTGTTGCGCGATCAGTCAGCGATAAATGCGTCGCACCTTCACCAAAAAATTCGACGAACTTGCCCACCACTTTTTCACGGCGCAGCATTTCGGTAATGGTCAGCACCAGATCGGTGGCGGTCACGCCTTCCGGCAACTTACCTTGAAGTTCGACGCCGACCACATCCGGCGTCAGAAAATATACCGGCTGGCCGAGCATGCCGGCTTCGGCCTCGATGCCACCGACACCCCAGGCCACCACGCCGGCACCGTTGATCATCGTGGTGTGGCTATCGGTGCCAACCAGCGTATCGGGAAAGCACACCCCATCACGCTGCTGCACGCCACGGAACAGATATTCGAGATTCACCTGATGGACGATACCGATACCGGGCGGCACGACCTTGAAGGTATCGAAGGCCTGCATGCCCCACTTCATGAATTGATAGCGTTCGTGATTTCTCTCAAATTCAAATTGCATATTGAGACGCAAGGCGTCCTGGCTGCCATAGTAATCGACTTGCACCGAATGATCGACGACCAGATCGACCGGCACCAGCGGCTCGATGCGCTTGGGGTCATGGCCGAGCTGTTGCGCCACGTCGCGCATCGCGGCCAGATCGCAAAGCAGCGGCACGCCGGTGAAATCCTGCAACAGGATGCGTGCCACAACAAAAGGAATTTCGTCCTGACGCGGCGCATTCGGCTGCCAGGCCGCGAGCTGCCGCACATGGGTCTCGGTGACTTTTTTGCCATCGCAATTGCGCAACACGGATTCGAGCACGATGCGGAT
>WOZP01000139.1 GCA_011620215.1 Rugosibacter sp. | reverse complement strand
CAATAAAAAAAACGGGCAGCCCCGAAAGGCTGCCCGTTTTAGTTTCAACCGGCTGTATTACAACAGCAATGCCGGATTAGAACGCGTGACGCAGGCCGAGTTGCAGGCCGGAGACTTTGATCTCGTCGCCAGCAAAGCCAGCCGAGTTGTAACCAAAGTCATAACCACCATGCAGACCATTGGAAGACGTTTTGTCATCGTTCTTCAGGTAGGCGTAGTTGGCCTTCAGCATCGTGCGCTTGGACAGGCTGTGCTCATAGCCAATCGTGTAGAACTTGGCGCCGGTGTTGTCATCAGCCGTGGTGCCATCCAGATCGTTGGCACTGTAGTACTGGGCGGTGATGCGGCCATTGGTCGTCACGTTGTAGGTGCCGCCAAGACCCCAGACATTCTGCTTGACATCCGTCCCGCTGCCTTCCAGCTTGGTGCGGGAGTAAATAGCACGGATGGTGGCCACGCCGAAGTCATACATGCCGCCCAAACGCGCTTCTTTCACCTTGGTATCCGCAGGTAGGACCGATGAGACAGCATTACCTGCGTCGTTCTTCACGCGCAGTTCGGCATACGTGCCGCCAATGTATACCGGACCATTGTCATAGGTCAGGCCGAGGTCATAGGCCGAAGTGTTGATTGCATTAGTACCTTCGGTCTTGTTTTCATTGGCCACGTAGGCAGCAGTTGCCTGGAAGCCGGAGAACGAAGGGGAAACGTAAGCGATCGCATTCTTGTGGCGGCTATCGAATACGGAAGTCGTGTCATTCGAACGACCATTGGCATTGAACTGGCTGATACCGCTACCAGTAACAAACCCTTTCAAACCATCTCCGTAAGACAAGGCGCCACCCAGCTTACCGAGGACGGCGGTGTTGCTGCTGATGCCTTCGCCAGCATTCACATCCAGGCGAGCAGCCAGGGCGCGAGTGGGGGCGGTCAGCGTACCCAACAGCACTTTACCGAAGTTGCCAGACAGGCCAACAAAGCTGTCACGGCTGGTACCCAGGCTGCCGCCGTTATCAAACTTGGCATCGGATTCAAACTGGAAAATAGCATTCAGGCCATTGCCCAGGTTTTCCGTACCGCGGAAGCCGATCAACGAGCCGTTGGTCGATACGCGGGTGAAGTTAGGAGTGTTGTTCGAAAGGGAACCTGAGCCACCGCTGATATTGATGACATCAAACGATGCGTCGGCAACGCCGTAGATCGTGACATTGGATTGTGCGAAAGCCGCGCCGGAAAGACCGGCAATGGCTAGGGCGATTAGTTTCTTTTGCATGAGGAGCTCCTTGAAAGGATGGATGAAAATTGAACTGCTATTTATTTCTTGATACTGAAACAACGACAAAGCTACAAACCAACTTAAAAGCGTTACCGATAACGGCTTCACGTGCGGGCCACTGTCGGTGGCGACTTGTCGATAACAGTGAGTTACCGAAAAGGTGTGTGAATTATGCGAGGCGTCTGGGTGCAGGGCAACAAAAATCAACCAGATTGGGGAGGCTTCTGCAAATCTGTTGGTTTTTTGCAACAGATAAACCAACAGGCAGCGAACAGGTGCTGCCGGGGGCTTGTTGTTGTCGGTTCATCTTGTGCTTGCTCCGCGAGTTTCGTCGGGGTCGCCCCGTGCCATCCCGTGCCGCCTGATTGCTCGCTACGCGACACCCACCCGTATAATTCTTCGTTCCTGCTTTTCTATCCCCCTTGCTGTTTATGAATGTCTTGTTTGAAGAGGATGGCGCGTTTCGCGCGGGTGCTGTGCTGGCCGACAATGTGAGCTCGTTGCAAGTCACCCTGCCCACTGGCCGCCGCGTCAAGGTGAAGGCTGCGCACGTGCTGTTGCGGTTTGAGACGCCTGCGGCTGCTGCGCTGCTGGCAGAGGCGGAAGCGTTGGCACAGGCAATTGAGGTGGATTTCTTGTGGGAAGTGAGCCCTGCGGCAGAATTCGGGTTTGCCGAGTTGGCGGCTGAATATTTCGGTCAAAGCCCCTCGCCAGCGCAGGCAGCCGCTGTGTTGCTGCGTTTACATTCAGCGCCGATGTATTTTCATCGCAAGGGCCGTGGGCGCTATTTCAAGGCGCCGCCCGAGATTTTGCAGGCCGCGCTGGCCGGGATGGAAAAAAAGCGTTTACAGGCCGAGGCGATTACACGCATGGCGGCCGAACTCGTGGCGGGCCGCCTGCCGGAAGAATTCAAAGCGCAATTGCCGCAACTGTTATATGCCGCTGATCGTAATCGGCCAGAAGCCAAAGCGCTTGCCGAGGCTGTCGCACAAAGCGGTAAAAGCGAAGCGCAGCTTTTGCTTGCCGCAGGTGCTGTGGCCTCGGCTCATGATTATCATCTGGGCCGGTTTTTGTATGAATGTTTTCGCGAGGGCACCGGTTTTGCGCCGTATACACTCGCTGAATCCGCTGAATCCACGGTGCCAGCGGCTGATGAGCTGCCACTGGTGAGTGTGCGTGCATTCAGTATTGATGACGCCGCAACGACGGAGATTGACGATGCGTTTTCTGTCACGCCGCGCGCAGAGGGCGGTTGGCACATTGGCGTGCACATTGCCGCGCCGGGGTTGGGGTTCGCGGTCGATTCGGAGTTGGGGCAGATTGCGCGGCGGCGCTTATCCACGGTGTATATGCCGGGGCAAAAGATCACCATGCTGCCAGAAGCCGTGGTGAATCAATTTACACTGGCCGCCGGGCGAACTGCGCCCGCGATCTCGTTGTATCTGGACGTGGCGGCAGATTTGCGCTTGTTGAGCCACCGCACGCAACTGGACCGTATCACCATCGCCGACAATTTGCGCCATCACGATATCGAGCCGCTGTTTAATGCAACCACGCTCACCGAGCCTTTGGCTGATTTTCCCTATCGCGATGAGCTCACCGTGCTGTGGGAGCTTTCGCAAGTATTGGCCGCCGGTCGTGGGCAACAGGATAAGGCCGATGGCGGAGGGCGCAAGGATTACAACTTCGTCGTGGATTGGGATGCCAACGTGGGCAAGAATGTCGATGGCCCGGGGCAGGTGAGCATTACCGAGCGTCCACGTGGCAGCCCGCTGGATACGCTGGTGGCCGAGCTGATGATTTTTGCCAACGCCACGTGGGGCGGGGTATTGCGTGACGCGGGTATCCCGGCGCTGTATCGGGTGCAAACGGGCGGCAAGGTGCGCATGAGCACGGTGGCCGCCGCACACGAAGGGCTGGGCGTGGATTGCTATGCGTGGTCGTCTTCGCCCTTGCGGCGCTATGCGGATTTGGTGAATCAATGGCAATTGATTGCCTGGTTGCGCAATGAGCCGCCTTCTTTTGCACCGCAATCAACCGAGCTGTTTGCCGCCTTGCGTGATTTTGAGCTGACTTACGCCGCGTATGCGGAATTTCAGCGCCACATGGAACGGTATTGGTGTCTGCGTTATCTGCTGCAAACCGGCGAAACCACGCTGGAAGCCGTGGTGATCAAGGAATCTCTGGTGCGGGTGATGGATTTGCCCTTGGTGCTGCGCGTGGCCTCTCTGCCTGATCCCGCCCTGGCACCGCGCGGCGCGCGGGTGCGCGTTGCGGTGGAAGGCGTTGACCTTTTGGCGGCAGAAATTCGCGTGCGGTTTGTTGAGATGATGGCGGGGGAAATGGTGGGAGTGGATGTCGTAGAGGCGGGTGAAGAAGAGGGCAGTGAGCTTGAGGCGGCGGCAATTGAAGGTGCAATCGATACCGTATCTCCAGTCGCTGAGGATGCAGCATCGGAAGGGTAGAATCTGCCGCCATGCCCGCCCCTGCCTTGCCTTTATCGACTGCCATGACTGCTTCTCGGCGCAACCTTACATGGGCGTTGAGCATCTCGCTTTTGGTGCATGCGGTACTGCTCGCGGTGCACTTTACGCTGCCGGATTGGCCGAAAAAAGTCACCGAGCAAGCATTGGATGTGATTCTGGTCAACAGCAAAAGCCGCCACAAACCAGACAAGGCTCAGGCGCGCGCGCAAACCAATCTGGATGGCGGCGGCACAACGAGCGATGATCGTCGCGCCAAAACGCCCCTGCCGCCATCATTGCAAACCAAGCAGGGCGACGATTTAATCCAGGCGCAACAGCGCGTAGCGCAGTTAGAGACGCAGACGCAACAAATATTGAAGCAATTAACCAGTCGCCAGACCCGCCGCCCGAGTGTGCGCCAAGAGATCGCGCCGCCGCTGCCTGTGCCGACAGCCGAGCCTGCTGTATCGGGTACTGATTTGGCTAACCGGGCATTGGCCATTGCGCGCATTGAAGGCGAAATTTCGCAGCGCATGGAGGCATACAACCAGCGCCCACGTAAAAAATTTATCGGCGCACGGGTGGAGGAATATCGCTTCGCCCAGTATGTTGAAGACTGGCGACAGAAAGTCGAGCGTATCGGGAACCTGAATTACCCCGCCGCCGCGCGAGGTCAGATGTACGGCAGTCTGGTTCTGACGGCGGTAATCAAAAGCAATGGCGAGCTGGAGCGCGTGGAAGTCAACCGGTCTTCAGGAAAAAAAGTGCTGGATCAAGCCGCCGTGCGTATTGTCAAAATGGCCGCGCCGTACTCGGCTTTCCCGGACTCGATCCGGCGTGATACAGATATCATCGAAATTACGCGAACATGGTCGTTTACTCGTCAGGATGAATTGCATGCCAACTAAAAGTTACCCGGAACGTTACGCCGTATTCGGCAACCCCGTGAGCCACAGCCTGTCGCCAAAAATCCATGCGCTGTTTGCCGCGCAAACCGCGCAAGACATGACGTACGAAGCGATTTGCGCGCCACTGGATGGATTCGCTGATGCCGTGAATACGTTTATCGCGGTTGGCGGAGGTGGCGATCATGGCGTGGCTAGGGGAGCGAATGTCACTGTGCCGTTCAAGTTGGAGGCTTTTCGTCTTGCCAATGACCTGACGCCCCGTGCGGCGGCGGCGGGCGCGGTGAATACCTTGAGCTTTAGCCGTCATGGAATTCAAGGTGACAACACCGATGGTGCCGGGTTGGTACGTGATTTAACCGCTAATTTAGGCATGTCGCTCACCGGGCTGCGTATTCTGTTGCTGGGCGCGGGCGGAGCGGCACAGGGCGTGATTCTGCCGCTGCAGGAGCAAAATCCGGCGGTGTTGTTTATTGCCAACCGCACGGCGGACAAGGCGCATCGGTTAGCGGATCTTTTTGGCGTGACGAGCGGGAGTTTTGACGAGTTAAACCAGCACACTTTTGATCTGGTCATCAATGCCACCTCGGCGGGGCTCTCCGACGCCGTATTACCAACGCCGACTTTTTCAGCGACCGCTTTCGCCTATGAAATGGTGTATGGCGTCGAGACATCCTTCATGCGCGCGGCACGTGCGGCGGGTGCACGCGTGGCGGATGGCCTGGGCATGCTGGTCGAGCAAGCTGCAGAAGCTTTTTTTGTCTGGCGTGGTGTACGGCCGGATACTGCGCCTGTATTGGCTGCGCTGCGTGCCGAGTTATCCGCTGATTCGTCTCGGGCGGCGCAGGCATGAGGCCCGCCCCGCATTGGTTAAAAGTCGGCCTGGCATGGCTGATCGGTTTATTGCTGGTGTGGCAGTTCTGGTATCTGGGCTGGGTGGTCTGGTGGAAGTGGGTAGATCCCGGCATAACGAGTTTTCAAAGCCAGCAGCTATCGGTATTGCGTGAAAAAAATCCGCAGGCTGAACTCCGCCGCCAATGGGTGCCGTATGAAAAAATTTCCATTCAGCTAAAGCGTGCGGTGGTGGCGTCTGAAGATGATGGGTTCATTGATCACGAAGGTTTTGATTGGGAGGGCATGCAAAAAGCCATCCAGAAAAACCAGAAAAAGGGGCGCGTGGTAGCGGGCGGATCAACCATCACGCAGCAACTGGCTAAAAACCTGCTGCTTTCGCCCAATAAATCGGTGTTGCGCAAAGGGGAAGAGGCCATCATTACCCTGTGGCTTGAGTTGCTGTGGGATAAGCAGCGTATTCTGGAGGTGTATCTCAACGAGGTGGAATGGGGCGAGGGTATCTTTGGCGCAGAAGCCGCCGCGCGGCATTATTTTGGTGTTTCTGCCAGTCAGTTGAGTGCGGCGCAGGCTGCGCGCCTGGCGGTGATGCTGCCTGCGCCCCGGCGGTTTGAAAAAAATCCGTATTCCGCTTATCTCAATTACCGCACCCAGCGCATTCTGGGGCGCATGCGTTATGCCGAAGTGCCCGCTTAGCAGCCAGCTTAGCAGCCCACTTAATGCTGCCGACGTGAAGTTGTACCGCTACAATAGCAAGCATGACTTCGCCCAACGATAACTCAACCGTGCCGGAAAGCAACATCCCGCCAGACGATATGAATCGCCTGGCCGAGGTGCAAGACAGCCTGCGCGAAGTACAGACATTGTTGGCACAGCAAAAGCGGGTGGAAAACCTGGTGCATCGGCAGGATATGCCACGCCACGAGTTGATCGAAACCATGGTGCACAAGCAGCATGTGAATGCGCTGCGCGACAAGCTCGCGCAAATGTCTACCGCCGATGTGGCACGTATTCTGGAAGCGCTGCCGCAGGATGAAAGCCTGCTGGTGTGGGATCTGGTCGCGCCCGATCGCGGCGCTGAAATTCTGGATGAGCTATCCGAAGCGGTGCGGGAAACACTCGCTGCAACGGCCGCGATGCAGATTTCCCGACGCAAGCCGATCATGCTCAATGCATTTGAACTACATAATGGCCGCTTGCGGCAGATTCCTGTGGAAAGCCGTGCAGAGCTTGCTGCAACGCAGCCGATCTGGGTTGATGTGATCGGCCCTTCTGCGGAAGAACGGGCATGGATCAAGGAAATTTTCGGTCTCAAGCTGCCGGATACCGATGATATTTCCGATCTGGAAGAATCCGCGCGGTTTTACATTGAAGAGAGCGGCGAAATCCATTTGCATTCCGACTTTTTGCTCGACAAAGCGGATGAGTCGCGCAACGTGGCGGTGGCATTTGTGCTGCATCAGAATATTCTGTTTTCAGTGCGCGATGAAGAGCTGCCGGTGTTTCGCTTGCAACGCTTGCGTGCCCGGATTCAGCCGGGCTATGTGTCGGAAGGCAAAGATGTGTTGCTCGATTTGTATGCCGCCGATGTGGAGTACTCCGCCGATGCGTTAGAAGACGTGTACGCTGCGTTAGAAGCGGTGGGCCGCAAGGTATTAAGCACCAACGTGACAGATGCGGAAGCCGCGTCGATTTTGGCGGATATTGCGAAAGAAGAAGACTTGAACGGACGTATCCGGCGGAATGTGCTGGATACGCGTCGGGCGTTGTCATTCTTGATTCGTGGCCGCTTGCTTGCCCCGAATCAACACGAAGACGCGCGGCAGATTTTGCGCGATATTGAATCGCTGGATGGCCACACGGCATTCATTTTCAACAAAATCAACTTTCTTATGGATGCGGTGGTGGGTTTCATCAACATCAACCAGAACAAGATCATCAAGATTTTCTCGGTAGCATCGGTTGCTTTGTTGCCGCCGACATTGATCGCCAGCATCTACGGCATGAACTTTAAATTCATGCCTGAACTGGATTGGTCTTACGGCTATCTTTATTCCATCGCGTTGATGGTGATTTCAGTTGCTGTGCCGTTTGCCGTGTTTCGGAAGAAAGGCTGGTTGCGCTAGACAAGCGCGTCAGCGCCGTATTATCAGCGCCGACTTTTCCCGATGTGCTTTTTACACGGCGAGGCTGGCGAAGGCTTTTTCTGCAGCTGAGATTGTTGCGGCAATATCTGCTGGTGTGTGTGCGGCCGAGACAAAACCAGCTTCAAAAGCCGAGGGAGCAAGATAAATACCCTGGTCGAGCATGGCGTGATAAAACTGACTAAAGGCGGCAGTATTCATGGCCATGACTTTGGCATAGGTGTTCGGCGGCGTGGCAGAAAAATACAGCCCGAACATGCCACCAATGGCTTGTGCTGAAAAAGGCACACCTTGACGGCGCGCGGCGGCGGTCAGGCCTTCAGTCAGCGCGCGGGTTTTTTCCGCCAGCGCGGCGTAAAAACCCGGGGCTTCGAGTTGCTTGAGTGTCGCCAAGCCCGCAGCCACGGAGAGTGGATTGCCCGAGAGCGTGCCTGCCTGATAGACAGGGCCAAGCGGGGCGATTTTTTCCATGATCTCGCGGCGCCCGCCAAAGGCGCCCAGTGGCATGCCGCCGCCGATAATCTTGCCGAAGGTGGAAAGATCCGGCGTGATGCCATACAGCCCTTGCGCTGAGCTGAGTCCAACCCGAAAGCCAGTCATCACTTCGTCGAAAATCAGCACGGTGTCATAGCGTGTGCACAGCTCGCGTAACGTAGCCAGAAACGCGGGTTGCGGGGCGACCAGATTCATATTGCCGGCAACGGGTTCGACAATCACCCCGGCGATGCGGTCACCTTCATTGGCAAAAATATCGTGCAGACCTTCGACATCATTGTAGTTGAGCACCAGCGTATGGCGTGCCAAATCGGCCGGCACGCCAGCAGACGAGGGGTTGCCAAAGGTCAACATGCCGGAGCCTGCCTTGACCAGCAGGCTGTCACTGTGGCCGTGGTAGCAGCCTTCAAATTTGATCAAGGTGTCGCGGCCGGTATGTCCGCGGGCCAGGCGAATCGCGCTCATGGTGGCTTCGGTGCCTGAAGAAACCAGGCGCACCATGTCCATGCCGGGAACCAGCCGGGTCAATAATTCGGCGATTTCAACCTCGCCTTCCGTGGGCGCGCCGAACGATAATCCATTGGCTGCGGCGGCCTGTACGGCGGATACGGTTGCCGGATCTGCATGGCCGAGAATGAGCGGTCCCCATGAGCCCACATAGTCGATATAGCTGTGGCCATCCGCATCCCACACGCGCGAACCCATGCCACGAGTGAAAAATGGCGGTGTGCCGCCGACCGAGCAAAAGGCACGGACGGGTGAATTCACGCCGCCGGGGATGATGCGCTGGGCACGTGCAAAGAGGGCTTCGTTAGCGGTCATGGCGGCGGTTTTTATACGAGGGGATGGGAGGTGGAGGGCATGGCGGCCGGACGAAACAAGGCACCATAGGCTTCTGCACGTGACTGAATATCCATTACATCGAACAGATTGCTGGCCACGGCCAACAGGTCAGCGCCAGCCGCTAGCACCGCCGGCGCGTTGTCCAGCGTGATGCCACCAATGGCGACAATGGGCAGGTTGAAGCGCTGCTTGGCTTCTGTTAAAAGCGCCAGCGGCGCATGGGCAGCATTAGGCTTGGTGCGCGACGCGAAAACGCTGCCAAAGGCCAGATAATCAGCGCCTGCGGCGGCAGCTTTTGCCGCATGGTCAAGATCGTTGTAGCACGAGACGCCAAGAATGCGTTGCGATCCGAGTGCGTTGCGCGCGGCAGTGAGCGAGCCGCCAGGCGCATCATCGTGGCCGATATGTGCGCCATCGGCGCCAATCTCGACTGCCAACCAGATATCGTCATTGATAATGAGCTTGGCCCCGGCGGCACGACAGATGCGCAGTAACTCGGCGGCTTGCGCGCGACGTAGCGGGCGCGAGGCGGTTTTGTTACGGTATTGAACGAATGATACGCCGCCTTTTAAAGCGGCATTCACCAACGCGGAAAGCCGTGGTAACAACGCATCGTCAAGCGTGATTGCGTAAAGGCCGGAGAGTTTTTTCATGCTTAAAGGAATCTAAGGGTTGGTTTTTTCTTGATTATCCGCTTCGTTGTCGCCAGTGTCGTCGTCGCGTGACCAGAAAAGACGGTCAGGAATGAATTGTCCCATACCCGGACGAAAGCCTGCGGCCAACGTTTGCCAAGTGTATTCCTGTGCGTCGGCTATGGCTTCAGGCAAATCAATGCCGTGGGCCAGATGCGCGGCAATGGCGGCGGCCAGCGTACAGCCCGAGCCATGATAGCTGCCGGACAAGCGCTCCCATCGATCAGTACGCACAACGCCGTGGCTGCCATATAGCGTGTTGACTACTTGCGCGGTATCTTCGTGGGTGCCGGTAATCAGAACATACTCGCAACCGGTGTCGATCAGCTGATGCGCGCAACTGGCAAGGTCAGGGTTTTGCTGCGCATCGTCGTGCTCTTCTTCAGGTTTTTGCACCAGACGACGTGCCTCCAGACTATTGGGTGTGAGCACGGTAGTTTGCGGCAATAGCAGCGCAATCAAGGCTTCGATCATTTCTTCATCGGCCAGCGCATCGCCCCTTCCCGAGGCAAGCACGGGATCGAGAATGAGCGGTATATCCGGATAATCGGCAATGATTTCGGCAATGGCTGTAATGGTTTCCACACTACCAATCATGCCGATTTTGAACGCAGCCACCGGCATGTCTTCAAGCAGTGCACGTGCTTGGTCGGCAACCCAGTCGGCTTCCATGGGCAGAATGGCCTCGACCCCGGTGGTGTCCTGAACCGTCACTGCGGTGACGACGCTCAGTGGGTGGCAACCGAGGCTGGCCAGGGTGAGAATGTCAGCTTGCAAACCGGCCCCGCCCGTGGGGTCAGAGCCGGCAAAGGTCAAGACGATGGGTGGCGCGGCATTTTTTGGCGGTATGGTGTTCATGCATTTTTCCTGACATGGTTATTTTGGGCTCTGTTTTACCCGGTAATACAGAGCAGATTTTGTTGAACTCGTCGAGGGGACGTGGATAACAATGAAGATAACCATCTGAACAGCCACGGGCTGGGATAACCATGGCAGGCAGCTTGAGTTAATATGCTTTCAATTTTAACCCAACCACGCACTATGACTATCGAACAACCGTATCGCAAAATGCTGTGCCTGATCTGTGGCTTTATCTACGACGAAAGCGAGGGCTGGCCCGATGATGGGATCCCCGCAGGAACGCGTTGGGAGGATGTGCCGCTAAACTGGACGTGTCCTGATTGCAATGCGCGCAAGGATGATTTTGAGATGGTGGAAATCTGATATGCGGGTAAGTTTTCCCCTCTATCTCACACAGCACGGACGTTCGATGGCAAATCCATGACAATGGGCTCAGTGCTTTCCGGTATCACTGTCATGGTGATTGATGACTCGAACACCATCCGCAAGAGTGCGGAAGTTTTTCTGGCGCAAGCGGGCGCGCATGTGGTGCTGGCAGATGATGGATTTGATGCGCTGGCGAAGATCAATGACCATCGGCCAGCGGTCATTTTTTGCGACATCATGATGCCGCGTCTGGATGGCTATCAAACCTGTTCGCTGATCAAGAAAAATTCGCATTTTGCTGCAACACCTGTGGTTATGTTGTCCTCACGCGACGGATTGTTTGATCGTGCGCGGGGTCAGGCTGCGGGGTCTAACGAGTATTTAACCAAACCCTTTACCAAAGAAAATCTGCTCAATGCGGTGGCTTTTCAGCTCAAGGAGAAATCATGACTGGGGCTATACGAAAAATTTTAATCATTGATGATTCGCCCACCGAGCAGTTTTTGCTAACCCAAATTCTCGGCGAAGGCCAGTTCGAAATTTTTACTGCAGAGAGCGGCGAGGAAGGCGTTGTGCGCGCAAAAGACATTCAGCCCGATTTGATTTTGATGGATGTGGTAATGCCTGGTGTCAATGGTTTTCAGGCCACCCGCAAGCTATCGCGGGACGCAGCAACCAAAAACATTCCCATCATCATGTGCACGACGAAAAGCCAGCAAACCGACAAAATCTGGGGGCTGCGCCAAGGTGCTCTTGACTATATTACGAAGCCGGTAGATGGCCCGCTTTTACTTGCCAAAATCGCGGCGCTTGGAGCCGCCAATGAGTGAGCAAGTCACGCCACTAAACCCAAGCGAGGCGCGGGCATCATGGTTGGATATTGAATCAGGCACTGAAGATTTGCCCGGAGGATGTCGCTGGCTGGTTGATCTGGCAGAATCCGGTGAGGTTCTGCCATTACCCCCGCTGACGTCAGTACCGCTGACTCAGCCGTGGTTTGTGGGTGTTGCCAATATTCGCGGCACGCTGTTCAGCATTGTGGATTTTGCGCTCTGGCGTGGTGGTGAGCCGACGCCACGGACAGCGCAAACGCGTTTGCTGCTCGTGGGCGCGCGCGAGGGACTACATAGCGCGTTGCTGGTAGAGCGCGCATGGGGGTTGCGTGCGCGTGATGATTTGCAAGTTGTTGACAAAGTCATGAGTCCGTTGCTGGACAGCGCTGCTGAAACGCCGACCTGGCAGGGGGTGCGCTTGCAAGACGCATCTACTGGCGCTTGCTGGACATGTCTGGATATTGCCGCATTACTTACCGCACCCAATTTTTTGGATGTTGCGCGCTAAGTCCGGTAGCGAACAGGATAATTATTTCTGATGACATCTACTGTGATGTGCCATGGCCAATAAATCACGCAAGCCTTCAGCAGCCAAGGCAAGCTCACCGATATCGCAGGCATTGAGCAGGCTGGCACTCGATACACAGTTTCGTCTTCTGGGCATGCTGTTTGTTGTGTGTGTTTTGCTCACGACAGCGCTGATGTATGTGCACATTCAAAATGGGGTGCGAAGTACATCCTACGCCACGGTTGCCAGCCATTTGCGTCCTTTGGTGCAGAAAATTCCCAAAGCTGCGCAAAATGCATTGCGTGGGCAAGCCGACGGGTTTGCCGAGCTCAACGCGGCGCGTCTGGAATTTGATTTGCTACTCGATAAATTGACTCAAGGTGGCGATTTTGGTGGTGTAGTGGTACCGCCTACCAGTGGCCTCGCCGAGGCATCGCTGGATGCCTTGCGCCAACGTTGGCATAAGCACGACACCTTGATTGGAACACTGCTAGGGCAACAAAAAACCATGGGCTTGGTGGGCGATATGCTGACTGATTCCCTGTCGCAAGGGCCGGCGATGATGCTCGAAGCCGAGGCTGTTGGCGGGCGCTTGTCTACGCTGACAGGACATATTTTGTATACCCTTGCACGGTGGCCGCTGGCTAAGGATTTCGATGAAAATTTGTTGTCTGATTTAAGAGTCGAAATTAAAGCTGCACGAGAGCTGTCGCCTGGTGGCGGGTTGCTGTCGGCCCAGTTAAATGTGTTG
The DNA here is from genome assembly GCA_011620215.1 of Rugosibacter sp. GTDB lineage: Bacteria > Pseudomonadota > Gammaproteobacteria > Burkholderiales > Rhodocyclaceae > Rugosibacter. Next base: position 8,180 of record WOZP01000139.1, on the reverse strand, counting down.
CAAATACAAAGCAGCATGTTGCCGATTGACCTGAAACCCTTGCGCGAAGCTCGTCTTGCAAGCATCGAGATTAAACAGCAGGTGGATACATTGGCTATGTCAGTCGATGAGTTGATAGCCGCTTATCAACGCGAATACACCACCCCCGCGCACATGATTCTGGCTGCAGCTGTGTTGGGTTTATTGGCGCTACTGGCGCTGTTGTTGATGGTCAGGCTTTATCAGCGTGATAGTGCTCGTCGCCGTATCGAGGCGGATCGAAAACGGCGTATCGCGGAAGCCGAGCAGGAGCAAACGCAAAACGCTATTTTGCTGTTGCTCAATGAAATGAGCGATTTGGCCGATGGTGACTTGACTGTGCGGACCACGGTTAATGAAGATATGACGGGTGCGATTGCCGACTCGGTAAACTTTGCCATTGAAGAGTTGGCTGTTTTGGTGCGCCGACTAAATGATGCTTCTGAGCGGGTGACGCGTACGACCGATGTGGCACAGAATATTTCTCGCGAGCTGCTGGTGGCAACCGATGCCCAGGCGACGGAAATTCGACATGCCAGCGCGGTGGTCATGGCAACCGTTCATTCTATGGAAGGCGTGTTGTCCTCTGCGCAGGCATCAGCCGACGTAGCGCGTATTTCAGTCGCTGTTGCGCAAAAAGGCGCGCAGGCCGTGGCGGATTCGATTACCGGCATGAACGACATACGTGGCCAGATACAAGAGACCGCCAAGCGGATCAAACGCCTGGGTGAGTCATCCCAGGAAATTAGCGAGATTGTTGAACTCATTTCGGATATTACCGAGCAGACCAACGTGCTGGCTTTGAATGCTGCGATTCAGGCAGCCTCTGCGGGGGAAGCCGGACGCGGCTTTTCTGTTGTGGCCGAAGAGGTGCAACGCCTGGCTGAACGCTCGGGTGAAGCAACCAAGCAAATTTCTGCGTTGGTCAGGGCGATTCAGGCGGATACTCACGATGCGGTGGCTGCCATGGAATATTCAACGCAAGGCGTGGTTGCTGGCGCACGGTTATCTGACGCAGCCGGCCAATCACTGGCCGAAATTTCTACTGTTTCGCAAGATCTTGCACAACGAGTCGAGACCATTGCTTTGGCAACCCAATCACAAGCAAAAAGTGCAACGCAGGTCGCCACATCGATGCAGCATATTCTCGAAATTACTGATCAAACCACTACGCGCACACAGCAAACCGCGTTGGCGGTATCCGAATTGGCGCAATTGGCGATCGAGTTGAAGGGCTCGGTTGCCGGGTTCAAGGTATAGGTAAACTCACATGGCAACAGCATTAGATATCGGACCACTTTCCTGGGTGAAAGGCGAAATTGATCTTGCGCTTGATCTGACCAAGGCCGAGCTCATCGCTTATGTAGCGCATCCGGAAGACACTTTTTTAAAGAAAGCCTTTGCCAGCTTGCATCAGGCGCATGGTGCATTAGCTGTTGTCGGACTCGATGGCGTCACTGAATTTTCACAGGCCATTGAGCAGTTACTGCAGGCGGTTAATGACAAGAAGGTAGCGGATGCCTCGGCGGCTGTACAAGTGATTCAAGAAGGTATTGCCGCACTGAGCCTTTATCTTGATGAGCTGATGGCAGGCGGAGCGAATCAATCGCTAAAACTGTTTCCTGAATATCGCGCATTGGTTGTGCAACAAGGCTTGCCAGAGCCTGCCCCCAGCGAGTTGTTTTTTCCTGATCTGACACAGCGCCCCCCGCGGCGGGAACGCGAACCCGAGTCATTGACAGGCGAGTCTTTGGCATTGCGCTTACGTGCCGCACGCATGGGATTTGAACGAGGCTTGTTGAAATGGATCAAGGGTGACGCGAAAGGCATCAGCGAGATGAAAGCCTCGCTGACCTTGATTGAGCTTACACGCACGACGCCTGCTGAACGCGCGTATTGGTGGGTTTCGCTAGGTGTGCTGGATGCACTGGGCGCAGAGGGTTTGCCAGAGGTGGTTGAGGCCAGGCGCTTTTTATTACGCCTTGGCTCGCAAATCAAGAAACTGGTTGAGGGCGCGCCTGAAGTGCCTGCACCCTTCTTGCGCGAGGCACTGTATTTAGCTGCAACGGCAAACAACGGACACGCTGCACTAGCAGTGGTGCAAGCCGCTTACCGGCTAGAAAGCCTGATACCCACCGCACCCGTCACTGTTGGTCGACGCGACGAGCATATCCGTCGTTTGCGTGAGCTGGTTGCCGCTGCGCGGCAAGACTGGGTTCAGCTGTGTGGCGGGGCAATTGCTGCATTGCTGCCGTTTCATGAGCATGTCACATGGCTCGCCGATGAGGCGGAGGCAACGCATGAGTTTTCGTATGTGCAACTGACGGCCGCAATCCGCGAGCAAGCGGATTTATTGCGCCGTAATCCCATGCGGCATAACGATACGCTAGCCGTAGAAATGACCAGCGCATTACACTTGGCAGAGTCCGCCCTGGATCATTTTTCCTTGCTGGGAGATGATTTTGCCGAGCAGGTCAATGTGGTTGTTGCCCGGCTGGCAAAAGCCGCTTCTGGTGAAATGCTGGAGCTGCCTGATACCGCATTAGTTGACGCCATACCGCAGCGCGCCCCGGGGCGTTTGCTACTTGAATCTGTCGCGAATGAAATCCATATCAATTTGGGCGCCATTGAGCAGATACTGGATAGTTTCTTCCGTGATTCTGCACAAAAGGATCGCTTGAATGAGCTACAGGCTCCGCTGAAACAGGTTAAAGATGCGTTGCTTGCGCTGGATGAAACCCGCGCGATTGAGGTGCTGGATGAATGTGCCGCAACGTTTGAACAGTTTGCCGAGCCAGACTTCATTCCTCAGCGAGAAGATTTTGATCGGGTCGCGCAAAAGCTGTTGTCGATCGGATTTTTTGTTTCCCAGCTGGCGTTGGGGCCAGCGAATCCGGAATCTTTTTTTGGCACGGCAACCGCAAGCATCGCTACCGAAGACAGTGCGCGAACGGCCACTGAAAAGCATGCATCAGTTGATGCGGATGCAGGTGCACCAGCGGATGCTGAAGCCGATGCGCTCGATGCGGAACTACGCAATATTTTCACTGAAGAGGCGCGCGACATACTCGTCACTTTTTCTACTCATTTGCCCCGCTTGCACGCTGCGCCAGATGATAAAGAGTGCCTGGGGATTTTGCGGCGTGGCTTTCACACGTTAAAAGGCAGCGGCCGCATGGTAGGCCTGCATGATCTGGGCGAAGTAGCCTGGTCGGTCGAGCAGGTGATGAATCGCTGGTTAGACGAAGCGCGTGCCGTCACGCCGGATTTGCTTGCCATGCTCGACCTTGCAGTGACTGTGTTTCAGCAATGGGTCACCCCGCTGGGTTTAAGTGCGGGCGTGCCTCAAGAGGTGAGCGATCTGCTGCAGCGCTGTGCAGCTCTCGGCGTGGCGACACAAGAAAGCCTACTTGGCGGCGTATCACCAGCGCCGACTTTTATCGCCCCGGTTCGTCCGATGGCACCTGATGGCAGCGTGCCGGAAACAATCACGGGACCAGAGTTTTCAGAGGCGTCATTACCGCTAGCGCCATTATCGCCAGTAGAAATAGCACAAACAGAAATAGCACAAACAGATGTGCCAGCGGTCACCGAATCAGCCGAGGTATTGGCCTTCCCTGAGTTGCCCCCGGTGCGTGTGGGAACGGTTGAGGTATCACCTGCACTATATAGCCTGTATTTGGACGAAGCACGCGGGTATTCCGCCACGCTGCAAGCGCAACTGGGCCAGGAAGCTGTGCCGCGCCCGGAGGTCATTCGCGCGGCGCACACGCTGGCGAGCATTTCAGCGGCCACTGGCTTTTTGCCTATCCACCATTTAGCGCATGCACTGGAAAATGCGCTCATGCGTTTTGAGCAACTCGCCATTCCACCGAGTGATACACAACGCTTTGTGTTTGCCCGGTGTGCCGGCGCGCTTGCCGGTATGCTGGGAGCGGTAGGCGAGCGCCGCATGCCGGGGGAAGAAGGTGCGCTGGCCGCTACGCTGAATGCCATGATGCCGACACCCAATGCGCAGGATGCCCCCGCTGAGGGGTCAGCGGCCGCGCAGGTAATGGACGGGCAGCCAGCTCATCAACACATCCCGCAGAGCGAAGAGGAAATAGATAGCCATCTGCTGGCTGTTTTCCTTGATGAGAGTACCGATCTGGTACGTGAAATTGGTGAGCATTTGCGTGCCTGGCGTGCGGCTCCGGATGACGTTGATGTGACACACGCATTGGCGCGTGCGCTGCACACCTTGAAAGGCAGTGCGCGCATGGCGGGGGCGATGGCGTGTGGGGAACTGCTGCATACGATGGAAACCCGCATCGAAGACGCGCTGATCAAAAAACACGTTTCACCAGACATTATTGACGGGCTGGAGATTTCGCTGGATCACGCGGCGAGTCTGCTCGATGGTTTGCGTCATGACGGGTTGGCCAGGGCCGCTGGCTTTACCCCTGACTTTTCCTCGGATGTCCGTGAACAAGCCATTTTGGTTAATGGAGAAGCCGCTGCGCCATCCGCCGTGCCGCCAACGGGAACCCTTGCCAACGGCAATCAGTCCGTGCTGCGTGTGCGCGCTGATCTGGTGGATCAATGGGTGAACGATGCAGGTGAGATTTCGATTGCGCGCACGCGCATTGAAAGCGAACTGCGCGACCTTAAAGCGACGCTGCTGGATCTCACCGAAAGTGTGTTGCGCCTGCGTGGCCAATTGCGTGAAGTGGAAATTCAGGCCGAATCGCAGATGCAATCGCAGCAGGCGCTTGCATCTGATCATGCGCAACGGTTCGATCCACTGGAGTTTGACCGTTTCACGCGCTTTCAGGAAGTCACGCGGATGATGGCCGAAAGCGTGAATGACGTCGCCACGGTGCAACATAACTTACTACTTAATCTCGACCATGCCAATGCCGCGTTAATGGCACAGGCGCGGCTTAACCGTGATCTTTCGCAGCATTTAATGCGCGCCCGCATGATGCCTTTTGACAGCTTGGCGGAACGCCTGCATCGGGTCGTGCGGCAAGCGGCGAAAGATGCGGATAAGCGTGTCAATCTGGATATTCTCAATGGCCAGACGGAGATGGATCGATCGGTGCTTGAAAAGATGGCCGGGCCAATCGAACATCTGTTGCGCAACAGCATTGCACACGGCATTGAAGCCAAAGCGCAGCGCCTGGCCGTTGGCAAGCCGGAGATCGGCCAGATCACCCTGACGTTGGTGCAGGAAAGTAACGATGTCGTCATCAGCCTGGCCGATGATGGCGCAGGCATTGATTACGCGCGCATTCAGCAGCAGGCAGTTGCGCAGGGTTTGCTTTCAAGCGAGGCAGGCAACGAGGCGATTGATGAAGCGAAATTGTCTGCCTTGATTTTTCACCCGGGGTTTTCTACCGCGAGCGAAGTCACCACCTTGTCCGGGCGCGGTGTTGGCTTGGGCGTGGTCAAGAATGAAACCGCCATGCTTGGCGGCCGTATTGATGTGCGCAGCATCGCCGGTAAAGGCACGACATTTTTGCTCACGCTGCCACAAACCATGGCGGTAACGCAGGTGGTGATGGTGGCTATGGGCAATCGGCATTACGCCATCCCCTCGGCGATGGTCGAGCAGGTGAATGAGCTCAAGCCCGATGCCATTGCCGCCATTCGAGAGGCAAAGGGCAATGAATGGCAAGGCGCACATTATCCCTGGCACTACCTGCCGCAGCTTTTGGGTGAGCGTCATGCCGTACCCGTGGCGGCCCCCCGCACATGGCTATTGCAAATCAAAAGCGGCACCGGACGCATCGCGCTTGAAGTCGATGGCTTGGTAGGGAATCAGGAAATCGTGGTCAAACCCATTGGCCCGCAACTGGCCCGCATACCCTGGCTGATTGGTGCCACTGTGCTGGCTGATGGCGAAATCGTGTGGCTGGTAAACCCGGTTGTGCTGCTTGCTCAAGCGGCAGAACATGCTATGGATATTGCCGACATAACAGAGGATGCCCCCGCACAGCCGGAAGGAGCATTAGTCATGGTGGTGGATGACTCGCTCACGGTGCGCAAAGTCACCAGTCGTTTGCTGGGTCGGCAGGGTTACCGTGTGGTGACTGCAAAAGATGGCGTCGATGCGCTCGAACAGTTACGCGATATATTGCCCGATGTGATGCTGATTGATATTGAAATGCCGCGCATGGATGGCTTTGATTTGTCGCAAACCATTCGCGCCGATGCGCGTCTGGCCGGGATTCCGTTGATTGCGATTACCTCGCGTACCGCCGATAAACACCGTCAGCATGCTTTGGACGTTGGCATCAATCACTATCTGGGCAAACCCTATAACGAAGACCAATTGCTCGCGCTCATCGCGGGTTATTGCGATCAAAAAACAATATACACAGGAGCCTCCCTATGACGACTCGTCCTTTCAAAGTACTCGGTATTCAACAAATCGCCATTGGCGGCCCCTCCAAGCAACGTCTCTCACGCTTGTGGATCGATATGTTTGGTCTGTCGGTCACAGGCAACTTCGTCAGCGAACGCGAGAATGTCGATGAGGATATTGCTGTCATGGGCCGTGGCCCGTTCAAGGTCGAGGTTGACCTGATGCAGCCGCTGGATGTGACCAAAAAACCCGCCGTGCATGAGCCACCGCTGAACCACATCGGGCTATGGATAGACGATTTGCCGCGCGCCGTGGAATGGCTGACAGCCCAAGGTGTGCGCTTTGCTCCCGGCGGCATCCGCAAAGGCGCAGCAGGCTACGACATCACCTTCTTGCACCCCAAGGCAAATGAGCAATTTCCGATTGCGGGTGAGGGCGTACTGATCGAGCTGGTGCAAGCGCCACCGGAAGTGATCGACGCGTTTGCACGAATGGCTGGGTAGCCACTCGCGTCGAGTGGCCAATGTCCCCAAAGGGTCCCAAAAGTCGGCGTTGGTGATACGGCGAGTGAGGTAATTCAGCAAGAGAAATGAAGAATGGCGTGAGGGATTGTGCCATTTTGTTCTGGGCACGACGGAGAATAGGGTTTTCTACAGTTCAACGCGGCGCTAACCAGCCTGAAGCGCTGCTTTATTTGACGGGTCAGTGTTGGATGGCGGATAGCCATCCCAGTCAACCGATCCATCAGATTCTCGTGGATAACCTTCAGGTATGCTCTCGAAAAAGATATTGTCATTGCGCACAACCTTTATGGCGAACAGCCAGGTTCCGGCAACTCGCCGACAGCGAAGTAACTGGGTAAATCCCCCATTTCTTCCGGTGAAGAAAATGTTGAATCGACGACTGTTCCCAGAACCGAGCACAATGTTTTCTTGGATCATCTGCACATGCCCAGCTATGAGATTTCCATACTGGCGCTGAAACTCTGCCTGCTGAATGTTATTGATTGTCAGGTGGTCTTTGATCTTCTCAAATTCATCGAGATCAACGATACGGGCGCTGATTTCGTAAAGCAAGTGCTTTCCTACATGGACTAAAACTAGTTGTTTCCATATGTCTGCTACTGGCTGAGGGCCGATCAGATAACACACACTTTCACCACCAGTTATGTGGCTCACCAAATCTACGGTTTTCTCTTCGAGCGCCTGTAGTGTTCGATTCACACTCGCTTCAATGTCAGTTAGTCCGGCCTCAATCTTTTGTTGCTTCTTTACACGATGCCATTGTGCCGCAAGCCAACTCGCAAAAAAGAAACTCGGCCCAAAGACGTTAACAAAGTTTCGGATCGACCATTGCCCCTGTGGTAGTTCATAGATGTTGTACAACGTCCAGGTAAGCGCAACAGCAAGTGGTAGAAAAAACTCTTTCAGCAACTGTTTAAGTGATTGCATACCGATGACTAACCGAATGTAGATTCCAATAACTGATTTAATCTTTTATTGGGGTGAGCTGATTAAAATTTTTTAGAATAAAAAGTTTAATTTATATCAGATGTTTGCCTGTTTTTAGAACGCTTTGATTGCGAGTCGTCCCACTGCATAAGACATCCCCTGTTAGTCCATTCGGGTTCCTCACATCCACCCAACTGCTAAACGAGGGGTAGATGGCCTGCGCGGGAAGCATGACAGGAACGCCGATGATCACGAGGGATAATCGCACGAGTTTTTGAGTTCCCGCGCCGTTCCGTTAACGCCGACTCAGCGCCAACCCAGCGCCAACTTTTTTACTTGAAGGCAATGATCGGTTGGTCAAC
>WOZP01000047.1 GCA_011620215.1 Rugosibacter sp. | reverse complement strand
CTTGATTCAGCGGCTACCAAGCAGTAAACAAATAAATGACAACCAAGTAGCAAGGTAACTAAAGGTAACCACAGGTAACTAAGCACCCACCAAGCGCCCCTCGGCAAGCCGCAACGTGCGGCCACAACGGCCTGCCAATTGGTTGTCATGCGTGACCAGAATCAATGTAGTTCCCGCTTCGGCATTCATGGCAAACATCAGATCAATAATCTGCGCCCCCGTGGCGGCATCCAAATTTCCCGTCGGCTCATCGGCCAATAGTAATTGCGGCCGCAGGGCGAAAGCCCGCGCCAATGCCACCCGCTGCTGCTCACCGCCCGATAGATGTTTCGGATAATGCGTCAGACGTGCGCCCAAACCGACGCGTGCAAGCATCGCTTGCGCGATGGGGCGTGCTTCGCCCTGCCCTGCCAGCTCCAGTGGCAGCATGACATTTTCCAGTGCCGTCAGCGCAGGCAGCAATTGAAACGACTGGAACACAAAACCCAGCGTCCGCCCGCGCAACGCAGCGCGCGCATCTTCATCCAATGGCCCGAGGTCTTCACCCAGCAAACGTACGCTGCCTGCGGTTGGAACATCAAGACCTGCCATCAAGCCGAGCAAGGTTGATTTACCCGAACCCGATGCACCCACGATGGCCACCGCTTCACCCGCGCTCACGGCAAACGAAATATCATGCAGAATCGACAATGTGCCCTCACCACTGGGTACCGTTTTGTTCAAAGCCCGTACTTCAATCACTGGAGTTTTCATGTTCAAGCGTTTTTCCTTTTTCATCCTGTTGCTGATCAGCCTGGTTGCCACCTTAAGCGCGCATGCTACACAACTTGCTGCAATTCCTGCAGTCGCCCCACACACCATTCTCGTCTTTGGCGACAGCCTGTCTGCCGGCTACGGCATCGCCGTCAGCGAAAGCTGGCCGGCCTTGCTTGGCGAACGGCTGAAGCAGAACAAAAAACCCTATGTTGTCCTCAATGCCAGCATCAGCGGTGAAACCACAGCCGGCGGGAACGCCCGCTTCGCCGCAGCATTAGAGCAAGCACACCCCGCCATCGTCATCCTCGCCCTGGGTGCCAACGACGGGCTACGCGGCTTGCCCGTCTCGGCAATGCAGGACAATCTTGCCATGATGATAAAGAGGGCCAAACAACACCAAGCGCGCGTCCTGCTCGTCGGCATGCGTCTGCCACCCAACTATGGCAGCGACTACACACAGCACTTTGAAGCCGTTTTTCGCCGTTTAGCCAAACGCGAAAAAATCAGTTTGATACCTTTTCTGCTCGAGCCCATCGCCACAGATAGCCAGGCCTTTCAAGCCGACGGTTTACATCCAACCGCCAAAGCACAACCGAAAATACTGGATCACATTTGGAAGCCCTTGCTCCCCTTGCTTGAATTAACGCCCGCAAAAAAATCATGACCACTCTGCCACGCACCAGTCACTCGCCAAACTCCGCACAAACGGAAACCAAACAACTAACCGAAACCGAAGCGGCCTACAGCCGCTTTGTGCCCAGGCGCTTTCTCCAGCTACTTGGCGTAGAGGACATTCGTACGGTACAACTCGGTCAGCAGGTTGAGCAATCCATGACCATTCTGTTTTCCGATATTCGCGATTTCACCTCGCTATCCGAGAGCATGAGCCCACAGGAAAATTTCAATTTCCTCAATTCCTACCTGGTGCAAATGGAACCCGTCATTACCGCGCATGGCGGCATCATCGACAAATATATCGGGGATGCCATCATGGCACTCTTTCCCAACTCGCCGGACGATGCCCTGCGCTGCAGTCTTGCCATGCTGGCCAAGCTTGACGAATACAACGCCGGCCGGGAACGTGCCGGTTACCAACCTATCAAGATTGGCATTGGCATCAATACCGGCATCGTCATCCTTGGCACGGTCGGCGGCGCAGGCCGCATGGATGGCACCGTGATTGGCGACGCCGTAAATCTCGCCTCGCGGCTGGAACGTCTGACCAAAGAATACGAAGTGCCGATTTTGATCAGCGAATACACCCTGAGCAGCCTTGAGAATACCAAGCCCTGGTCGCTGCGCTTTCTCGATCGCACACACGTACGCGGCAAGCATGACAACCAATCCGTTTATGAGGTCGTAGATGCCGATCCTCCGGCGCTACGCGTTGCCAAGAAAAACACACTGGGCATCTTCCAGCAAGCGCTGGCGCACTATCACCTGGGAAATTTTTCTGCGGCCCATGCACATTTTTCGCGCTGCCTTGCTAATGTTCCAGACGATAGTGCTGCTCGCGCTTACCTGCTTCGCTGCGCAGCTGCCATGCAATTACCTAACCAGACGAACGCCAAAGAAACAGGCTTTACGTGGCATGACGAATACGCCTTGGGCATCGCTGCGCTGGATGCCGCACACCGAGGCTTGTTCAATGACATAAACAGTCTTATCCACTCTATCCAAACGTGCACTTTTGACGCAGAAAAATCGGCGCTGATATCACCACTATTGACGCAAATACGTACTGCCGCCACACAAGCTTTTTTACTGCAAGAACAAATGATGCAAGACAAAAGCTACCCGTTTCTTGAGCTACATACGCGGCAACACCTGCGGTTTTTCGATTGCCTCAAGGAACTCCAAACCGAAATAGAAAACGATGGCGCAGATCATATTTACCTGGGTTTTCGAGTCAAAAGCATGCTGACAGACTGGCTGATCAATCATGTTCTCAATACCGATCGTCACTTTGCGCATCACCTGAACGGACGTACTGTCGAACGCATCGCTGAATATCCCGGCGAACGAGTCACCAAGGAAAGCATCTAGTGCACGCTTGCCCAGCGCATCTTTTGCCATCAAGCTTCAAAACCAATCATGGCGTCTGGGTCACCTCACGGCCCATCTTGCCAGAAGACATTGAGCGCGAACAGGCGTTCATCAAAAATTTGTCGCCAGAAACTCGCTATCGACGCTTCATGAGCACACTCAATGAACTCTCCTCAGCCCAACTGCACCACTTCACACATATCGATTACCACCACACGATGGCCTTCATTGCCTTGCTAAAGGAAACAGGGGAAGAAATCGGTGTTTGCCGCTACGCTGCGGACCCTGCAGAAAAAACACGGGGAGCCTGCGAGTTTGCCATCGTAGTGGCCGATGAGTGGCAAGGCCAGGGAATCGGCCACCACCTGATGACTCGACTCATTGCTGCGGCAAAGGAGGAGGGTTTCTTGCGCATGACTGGTGACTTTCTTGCGGACAACACGCGCATGCTGAACTTTGTTTCCCGTTTGGGGTTTAATTTATCAACCCACCCTGAAGATCATCGCTTAAAACGTGGTGTACTCTGGCTGAATAGGCACTAAGCTCGGTTTGCCGTTGCATGAACGCCTATTGCCGCCGTATTGCCAGCGCCGACTTTTAAAGAATGATTTTTGAAAATTCTTCAGCGCCAGTTACCATAACCGAAGCTATTGATCACGAAAGACACCCCATGTCTCCTACCGCAACTATTCCGCTTCCGACATTATTTATCTCACACGGCTCACCCATGATGTCTATCGAGCCGGGCAGCACGGGGCCCGCCTGGGCGCGACTCGCTGCACGGCTACCGCGCCCGCGCGCGATACTTTCCGTTTCAGCCCACTGGATGACTCACACGCCTGCAGTGAGCGCCGCCAAACACCCGGAAACCATTCACGACTTTTATGGCTTTCCCGCCCCGTTATATGAAGTTCAATACACTCCCCCCGGCGCGCCGGAACTGGCAGAAAAAATAGGTCAGCTCATCCCCGGCATCGCCATTGATGCGAATCGCGGGTTGGACCACGGCGCCTGGGTGCCGTTACGTTACATGTATCCGCAGGCAGATATTCCCGTTGTGCAATTCGCGATTCAACCCAATGCCACACCCGAGGCTCACTTTAATCTCGGTCGGCAACTCGCCTCGTTACGCGAAGACGGCGTTCTCATCATGGCCTCCGGCGCCATCACGCATAATCTGCGCGACATGGTACGGGATGCCCCCGAGGGCATGGCGTTGCCCCACATCGGCGAGTTTTGCAATTGGTTTGTTGACGCGCTAAACCATCGCGATCTGCCCGCGCTATTTGATTATCGACGGCAAGCCCCGCATGCCGTGCGCGTCCACCCAACCGACGATCACCTGCTCCCGGTCTACGTTGCGCTGGGGGCAGCAGACGAGAACGCGTCATTTGAAGTCGTGCATCGCGGCATGACCCTGGGTGCCCTGGCAATGGATGC
>WOZP01000183.1 GCA_011620215.1 Rugosibacter sp. | reverse complement strand
CGCCACGCCCGAACAGCAAGCCCGCATCCGCGACCTCGCCGAACAAATCGACGCCCACAGAAAGCGCGTCCTCGCCGCGCACGCCGAACTGACGCTGACCGGTCTTTACAACGTGCTGGAGAAATTGAAAATAGTCGGCGCTGGTGATACGGTGAATGCAACGCCGCTGACCGCAAAAGAGCGCGTAATCCACGACAAAGGCCTCGTCGCCGTCCTCCACAGCCTGCACCAAGACCTCGACGCCGCCGTGCTCGATGCTTATGGCTGGAACGATTTAGCATCGCGCCCTTCGACAAGCTCAGGGCGAACGGGCGTTATCGTAGGCGGTGAAAAAGTGGACGCCGTTCGTGGTGAGCCTGTCGAACCACAAACCATCGACGAAACCCTGCTCGAACGCCTCGTCGCCCTCAACCGCGAACGCACGAATGAAGAAGCCCAAGGCCAAATCCGCTGGCTACGCCCAAGCTTCCAAAACCCCGCCGCGCAACCAACACAGCAATCCCTACCCGCCACGCCGCAAGACGCCGCCAAATCCCAACCACCCGCCACGTCACCAGCCACACCCGACCGCCAGCCTTGGCCGACAACGCTACCCGAACAAATGGCCACGATCGCCAACCTGCTCGCCAACACCGCCACCCCGCTCGATATGACGGCCATCGCCGCCCACTTCACCGGCAAAGCCAAATGGAAATCCGCCCTCCCCGAAATCCTCGCCACCCTAGAAGCCCTAGGCCGCGCGCGACAGGTGGAGGGTGGGTTGTGGGTGGGCTAAGGTCAGGCGCGGCGGTAAAAAGTCGGCGCTGGTGAGACTGTAGAAACGAGAGCTTCGGCCTACGTATAAGCGCGCCACAGTTTGGCGGCTAGTAGAGTTAAGAAACCAGCGAGCAAAAGTATGTTCCTACAACGGTACGCTCGCTTTGCGTTTTCTTGGATGGGTAATGTTTCACTTTGGAGCTGCGTGATTTTTTGCGTTAGATTGACAATCTCTCCTGTAACCTCTCTTTCAGATAGTACTTCTCCTGTTGAATGATTTAGGACGAGGCTATCCTTTGGATTTGCGACAAGCGCGCCGCGTTTTTCATTTGCATAAAGTTCTTTGTGATTGATGGATGTAACCAGAATCGTATATTCAATTCGTTTGAATCCGGCTATCGCAGCCATGACTAGAACCAATAGTGCAATTAACTCCAGCGTGCCTGGGTTTACATCAATCTGCTCTGGTGTGTATGTCTGTGAAATAAAAGTGAGCAGCGCTCCAGTAGCGCCAAGAATAAAGTAATCGAACTTCTCCGTAGATTCTCGCCACTTCAAGTAGAGGTCGTCGCTGCGTTGGGTTGTCATGTTATTTTGTTGGTCTAATAGCGATGTGGGAAAGCTTGGCTCATGGCCATATTGTGCAATGAATTAAACAGCTAGATTGATTTGCGCTCGCCATCATCAAAAGTCGGCGCCAGCGAGACGGTAGTTCGGCATTATGCTGCGAGCCCGTCCATGGTTATGCAAAGTTAAAGAAGATTCGTCATGCCATGAAAGAAGAATAAACCCCTGACAAAATCCGAACTGGCAGCCTATGAGGTCAAGCGTGATCTGGCTGCGGAACTTTTGCAGTCGGTACGCGAAATGAAGGGTGGGCAGGTTCAGGTGGTGTCATCGCCTGCGATTGAGGTGTGCAAGACAACCGGTTTTTCGCAGCCTTGATTCGCGGCGCTGTTGGGATAAGGTAGCGGAGCAAGTGTCTTGATTTTATTGTTTATACAAAAAATCCTTGACAGGCGTATATATTGTTTATACGATAAACCACATGAGCTACGAATTCGACCCAGCTAAAGACGAGCGTAATCTCGACAAGCATGGTTGTCATTGGCTGATGCTGAAGGCTTTGAGTGGGAGACTGCCGTAGTTCATGAGGACACACGCAAGCTATACGCCGAGCCCCGCTTTGAAGCCAAGGGTTTCATCGATGAACGTTTGCATGTGATGGTGTACTGCCTTCGCGCCGATGTGGTGCGTGTCATCAGTTTGCGCAAGGCCAACGCAAGAGAGGTGAAAGACTATGCCGAAACTTAAACCCGGAACAATCATTCCGACGCCGGAAGAAGATGTGGCGATCAACGCGGGTATTGCGGCTGACCCTGATGCCCGTGAATTGGATGATGAATGGTCTGCCAAGGCCAAGCCTGCAAGCGAGGTGTTCCCGCCAGAGATTTATGCCGCATTGGTCGCCATGAAGCGCCCACGCGGTCGCCCGAAGGCCGACGAGACCAAAGTCTTCACCGCGATTCGTCTGGATGCGGATGTGCTGGCGGCTTTCAAATCCACCGGCAAAGGCTGGCAAACCCGTGTGAACGCGGCTCTGCGCCAGTTTATCGACGAGCATCCCATCAGGCGATAATCGCTGGTACGCGTGTGCCTGATGGTGTTGCCGCTGCGGATGGCGAGACGGCGACTTAGTGAAATTCAACGTGCCGCAAGATGCGCTCGCAGCCAGGCGGCGAAAGCGGCTTCGGCGATTTCTCCGGCAGCGACATGCAGCATGGTTTGTGTCGCATCGAGTTGGGTGGCATTGAGGCGATAACCATTGAGGCCGAGAAACAAGCCGACAGCGAGAAATGCGGCGCGCTTGTTGCCGTCGACGAAGGGATGATTTTTCGCCAGACCGACGCCGTAGGATGCAGCCAGTTCGGCTAGGTCAGGCATTCCGTAGGCGGCAAGATTGAGAGGGCGGGCTAGTGCGGAATCGAGCAGTCCGGCATCACGCAAACCGGGCAGGCCGCCGTGTTCGGCTAAACTTTCTCCGTGCAGTAACAGCAGTGCGCGCTTGTCCAGCCAGCGGGCGATGGCGTTCATTTCGCCAGCGCGTGGAAGGTGTCGCGAAACTCGCGCATGAAGTCACGGCCAAGATCGAGCTGATCTGCTAGCGTGGGATCGTAAGGTGTGATCTGGAAACCTTCGGGCGATTCGGAAAGATGAATCGTGTCGCCCTTTTCCAGCTTTAGCGCTGCTAACGCTTCTTTGGGCAGGATGACACCGACGGAGTTGCCGATCTGAGTGAGTTTCAGGGTGAAGTTCATGAGGCCCTCCAAGATTTGTTATTACGGATGTAATACTAACTGGATCAAGAGTAGATAACAAGCGTGTGGCAAGAATTTTTTCTTCATAAAACACTTTCGATTTCTTCTCCATCTGCCTTGTTTTTATTGCATTTATGGCATTAAATTATCTCAAAAATATGACCTAAGCCTTTGTTGTCACTGAAAAAAATCATTTTTCCTCTTGACCGGCAAAAAGAAGTGGCCTAAAGTGGGAATTAGTGGTGATTAGTGGGAAATTTATTCTAATTTCCTCTCAACGGAGGTTTAAATGTTTCAGGGGGCAGCGCCGCTTAATCTTGATGCGAAAGGTCGCATGGCAACGCCAGCGAAGCATCGGGACGCGCTGATTGAAGCGGGTGCGGGCAAGCTGGTGCTCACCGCACATCCGCACCGCTGTTTGCTGCTGTATCCGCAACCTGCGTGGGAGCCGATTCGTGCGCAGATTCTGGCTGCGCCCAGCTTGCAAGTTGAATCCGCCATGGTGCGTCGTCTTTTGGTGGGTTTTGCTGAAGAGGTGGCGTTGGATAGTGCCGGGCGTTTGCTGATCTCGCCCTCACTGCGCCAATACGCAGGGTTGGAAAAGGAAGTCTGGCTGGTGGGGCAGGGCAGTCATTTTGAGGTGTGGTCAGATGCTGGCTGGCGTGCTCAGCAAGAAGCGATTTTCGCGCTGGGGGATAAGTTGCTCCCAGCCGGTCTTGAACATCTTGCGCTGTGAGTGCACGCGAGCACATTACGGTATTGCTCAACGAAGGAGTTGATGCATTATCGATTCGTCCCGCAGGCATTTATGTTGATGCGACTTTTGGGCGCGGCGGGCACAGCAGAAGAATTCTTGAGTTTCTAGATCCGGCAGGCCGATTGATTGCGCTGGACCGAGATCTGGCCGCGATCGAGGCCGGGCAGGCGATTGACGACCCGCGCTTTACGCTGGTGCATGCGCATTTTAGTCAAGTTGAATCCGTGCTGGATGATCTTGGCGTGGCAAAGGTGGATGGTGTCCTGCTCGATTTAGGCGTGTCGTCGCCACAACTGGATACGCCCGAGCGGGGCATGAGTTTTCGTTTTGATGCGCCGCTGGATATGCGCATGGACACGACGCAAGGGGAGACCGTGGCTGATTTTCTGGCGCGGGCATCGCAATCTGAGATAGGG
>WOZP01000142.1:18527-21362 GCA_011620215.1 Rugosibacter sp. | reverse complement strand
TGTATGACGCCGATGTGCTGCCACGTTATATCGTGTTTCCGTTTTGAGGAGAAAAGGGACACCTAACTGAGTTGTAAAAAAACAACACATGTACATAATCAAGTTTTTTTAAAAAGTTCATGTATAGTTATTATCAAAATAATAAATAGAAAACAAAAAAATCGTGCAGCACTTTGGGTTTGAAATTTTTTATAAGTGCATGCAGCGTTAGGTAGCGAGAACCAAGTCAGGAAAAGTAGCACAAGTAGTGGTGCAGCATGGTGTAAAAAAAAGGAGTTGTGTCGTTGAAGTCGGTCTGCGCAGTCATGACATAACGAAAAACTATACATAGAGGGGGGGCAGATGAAAAAAACAAGACGAGGGGTCACCATTTCCCGCATCACGACAGTTTTGGCATTGGCTGCCGCTGGGGTGTTGCAGTCGCCTGTTGCGGGCGCATTTGGCTTTGATCTGGGGGGTGACATTACGGGTGCGTTTGATACCGACGTCACCTATGGTTATATGCGCCGGATGCAGTCAGCACAAGACGATACCAAAGCGCCTTCCTATGGCAATCGCGTGTTATTCCCTGATCGTGGTGACACCTTGTCCAATGCCATTCGCGTTTCGCACACGCTGGAGCTGAAACGTGGTGATATGGGCTATTTGATGCGCGGCAACTATTTTTACGATGCCGCTTTCCGCAATAAAAACTTGCCAACGGATACGCGAAACAGTCTGTTGCATTCAGAAGATATTACTGATGCGGTGTTTTATACCAAGCTGGGTGATAACTTCAATCTTCGAGTGGGTAAGCAGGTCATCAACTGGGGCGAGAGCACCTTTATTCAGGGGGGGCTAAGTGATATCAATACTTTCGATCTCAAGAAACTGCGTACGCCAGGGGCTGATCTGAAAGACGCTTTTATTGGTGCCAATGCGATTGATCTGTCTTGGTCCGATAATAACTGGACGGTGGAAGGCTTTGCGCTATTCAAGTTTGACCAGGTCAAGGTCGATCCCATGGGTAGCCCGTTTGCCACGCTCGATGCGATTGGCGATGGCGGTGGTTTTGATCTCGGTGGTAACGGAGTCTTGGGCGGCGGTTGCGTTGCAGCAGGAACACCCGCAGGCCGTTGTGATCTTTTAGGCCCTACCGGGGTGGTGCGCACCTCCGACAAGCTGGCCTCCAAGAACGGCCAGTGGGGGATTGTGGTACGAAAATTTTTCCCAGAATTCTTTAATGGTGGAGAAGTCGCCTTGTATGCGCAGAATTTGCATGACCACCTGCCTATGATTTCTACTTATGCTAAAACGGGACAATTTTTTGTCGATTACCCAGAAGATATCAAGCGCTATGGCATTTCGTTCAATACCAATGTGGCGGGTTTGGCTATTGGTGGCGAATATAGTATGCGTAAGGATGCCCCGATTCAGCTGATAGCGCCGATTTTTAATGGTCAGACTTCGTCACTTGCGCCTGTTGCTGTTGGATCGTATCAGCAAGGCTGGGCAACCTCTAATCGCCATCAAATGCAGGTTACGGTGCAAAAGAACTGGGGCGTGGTGTACCAATTAGGCGCAGATGCGGGGAGTTCCATTGTCGAGGTGGCCGTAGGGAAGTTAAGCAATTTGCCTGCTGCAGCGACCTTGTTCGAGCCTACGCTGACTAAAAGTTGGACTGGTCTTCAAATGAAGCATTCACTGACCTATCAAGCAGCCCTTTTCAATCTGATTGCCTTAACGCCTAACTTAGCCTATCGCTGGGATATGCATGGTAATTCAAATGAGTTGGGCGGCGCCAAGGCGTTCGTTGGCGGGCGGCAAGCGCTGACGCTGGGTCTTGATTTTGACTATGCAGGCGGGCGGTACAAGGGCGGTGTCAGCTTTACCAACTTCATGGGCAGACATTCGGAGAAAAATCTTGCTAACAGCTTGCTGAATGGCACCTATGACCGCGATTTTCTGCAAGCTAATGTCAGCATGTCGTTCTAAATCCAATTACATCTAAAACAGAGGAGTTTCGATAAAAATGAGAACACCCCATTACTTAAAACTGGTTGCGATAATCGCAGCCATTGGCTGCGCACTGAGCAGTCAAACTGCCAGTGCTGCGCTCTCAGCCAGCGAGCAGGCCAAGCTGGGTATTGAAGGCACCCCATTGACCCCGATGGGCGCTATTCGGGCCGGTAACGCCGATGGATCGATTCCCGCATGGAACCCGAAGCCACTGGCACCTCCCGCAGGTTACAAGGCGGGTGATTATCCTGATCCGTTCGCCAACGAAAAGCCGCTGTTCACCATTACTGCAAAAAACTACACGCAGTATCAGGACAAGCTGACGCCGGGACAGGTCGCGATGTTCAAGCAATTTCCCGATACCTTCAGGATGCACGTTTATCCCACGCATCGTACAGGCGCTTATGAGCCCTGGGTGTATGAGGCAACGATGAAGCAGGCAAAAAATATCAAGCTTTGCCCCGATCAAGTGAGCAAGGGTCATGTCTGCCTGAAGGATTATGTCAAGGGTGGTGGTATTCCTTTTCCGATTCCCGAGAATGGCGATGAAGCCGCATGGAGTACCTTCCTGTCATTTCGGGGAACATCTCTGGATGTCAGTAACAACGGCGCTTTAATTGATGCTTTAGGCAACCGCACGGATGTTCTAGGCCGTGAGCGTACCCTATGGCCATGGTGGTTCAAAGAGAAAGATATTCCCGCGAACCCCGTGTTCACAGCATTTGAGCTGGCGATGTTCTGTGATTCCCAGGAAGTGTTGCAGCCGCCACGATCCGCTGGCTTGATGTTTGGTGGCTGTAACTACGTAGAGCAATTTGACTTTCAGGTGTATCTCTA
>WOZP01000142.1:7430-18427 GCA_011620215.1 Rugosibacter sp. | reverse complement strand
TGATGTTTGGTGGCTGTAACTACGTAGAGCAATTTGACTTTCAGGTGTATCTCTACCTGCCAGGCCAGCGTCGCGTAAGAAAGGCACCTGAAATTGGATTCCATGACAGCCCGTCGTTTGGTTCTGATGGGCAACGCACTGTCGCCAGCCGTTACATGCATTATTTTGGTGGTGCGGATTCGCGTCATAATCGCAAACTTGTTGGCAAGAAGGAATTATTTGTTCCCTACAACAATTTCAAATTGGCGCAAGACAATGTGGGGTTCGATCAGATTTTTGGTAAAAAACATATCAACCAGGATCTGATTCGTTATGAGTTGCATCGTGCCTGGATTATTGATGCAACGCTAAAACCAGGACAGCGCCATTTATACAAACGCCATGTCACCTACATTGATGAAGATACGTGGGAAGGTCTGGCATTTGAGGCGTATGACAATAGCGACCGCCTCTGGCGTATTGGCGAGCAGTACCTGATGTACTTCTATGAACCCAAGATTGTGACGATCTATGGCGACAGCCAGATCGATTTGATTAATGGTCGCTATACCACGTTTCCCTATTGGAACCGTCAGTCTGCCAAGGCGCTAGGACGTGAAGGGCCGAAGATCTCTTCAGATTCATCAAAAATTCCGTTCAATTATGAGATATTTACTCCACAAGGCTTGCGCAATATAGGTACGCGGTGATTTCTGGATAGTGTATGCCTTCGGCTACGGGGGAGTTCGAGTTGGTTCGAGCCCCCCGTAGTGCGTTTAGTCTGCTGTTTAATCTGTTTAACTAACTGTTAATTGATCGCTCTCATGAAAAAGAAGCTTATTCTTGCTTTGGCGTGGTTGAGTTGTGCGCTGAGCTGCACTTTTGCCACTTTTGCAATTGCACAGATTCAACAGGCGACGATAGCCGATATTCCAGTGCCGGCAAAGTTCGTTCCTAAAGCCATCCACGCGCGGTTTATGGCTATTGCAATAAATCACGAAGGTGGCATGCTGGCTGTCGGAGAGCGCGGAATTATCATCCGCTCGACTGATAATGGGACGACATGGAAGCAGATGCCATCGCCAGTGGATATTACCCTTGCCTCGGTAACTTTCGAGACCAGCCAGCGGGTGTGGGCGGTGGGGCAGGCAGCGAGTATTTTGCGGTCAGATGATGGCGGCAAGACATGGAAAGTTGTGCGCTACAAGCCGTCAGATCTTCGGTATTACCTCAAAATAGTTATTCGTGAAGGTGTGCTCTATGTCTTGAGTAGCGATGGTGAACTCTGGTTGAGCCGTGATAGCGGTGCCAATTGGGAGATGGCCCTGCTGGAAAACGGCGAGGCGATTCCCCATCTGTTTTCCCTCGCATTTGTCGGGCAAGCAGGGTTGATCAGTGCCGAACATGGCTCGGTTTTTATGCGCGGCAAAAACGATGAGCCTTGGAAACCGCTCGCCATTGCATATAACGGTTCATTCTTCGGCGTGATTCCTTTCGTTGATCAATTCTTGTTATTTGGCATGAGCGGCCGTGCTTTCATGGTGAGTCCGGATGGTAAAAGCCAACGCGTTATTGATACTCGCACAACACAGTTTCTTCTCGATGCGGTGGTGATGCCTGAGAAAAACCAAGCAGTGGTCGTTGGGCGTGGTGGTGCTGTTATTCTCATCGGTGCGGATAGTCAGGTCTTAAAAAGCTACCAACGACCAGATGGGGCTGATATCACTGCGGTTGCAGCGCGTGGTGATGATATTTACCTGGCGACTATGAAAGGTGGCATTGAGCGGCTCAAGGCAAGTGATTTAGTACAGGCTACAGGTGAATTGAAACCTGCTATTACCTTGTCACCCGCTGTCATCTCCAAGTAAACCAAAGAAAAAGTACCCATGTCCGCCTTATACATGCAGGGAAAAGGAATTAAAAGATGAGTGAAATGAATCAGTCGAACGGAACATTGCATCGTATTTCGGAAACCTTTGCCAATGTCTTGATTCGTCATCGTGTGCTAATTTTATTGGTGAGCGTTTTGCTCACCGCATTTTTTGGTTATCGGGCGGCCCAACTCAAGTTGAGTGCTGGTTTTGATAAGAGCATCCCGCTCTCTCATCCCTACATGAAAACCTTTACCGAATTCCGCAACGTTTTTGGTGGGGCGAACCGGGTGACGATCTTCGTGCGTGACGAATCGGGCAACATGTTCAACCCGGAATGGTTTCGCACGTTTGAAAAAGTGACGGCGGATGTTCTGGTTATGCCAGGCGTTGATGCGCGCACGGTAACTTCTATTTTTACTCCGAACGTGAATTTTGTTGCTGTTAGCGAAATCGGCTTTACTGGCTCACGTATTGTGCCAGCGAATTTTTCGCCAACCCCGGAAGGCATAGAGCAGGTTAAAAGCAATTTGGCCAAATCAACTGAAATTGGTAAAACGGTTGCCAAAGATCTTTCAGGTGCTTTGGTGATTGCCGACCTGATTGAGCGTGACCCAGCGACTGGGGAAGAGATCGACTATGGCAAATTTGCCAAACAACTGGAGTTGCTCAAGACAAAGTACGAGACACAAGGCATTAAAGTTCACATCACGGGTTTCGCCCCGTTTGTGGGTTATGTGATTGATGGTGTTGAAGGCGTAGTGAAGTTTTTTGGCTTCGCTTTTGTGCTGACTTTCGTTTTGCTGCTGTTTTTCTCTGGCTCATGGAAGCTTGCCTTGTCGTCTATGGTGGTTTCTCTGGCAGCGGTGATCTGGCAGTTGGGTGCGATTCAGATGCTGGGCTATGGCCTGGATCCGATGTCGATTCTTGTGCCTTTTTTAATTCTTTCTATCGGTGTCAGCCATGCAGTACAAATGACCAATGCCTGGCGCATGGCAGTCGTTGATGGTGAGACTCCGCAACAAGCCGCGCACACAGCGGTTTATCGCTTGCTGGTTCCTGGCGCAACTGCCATTCTGGTGGATGCTGTCGGATTTGCGGTGATCATATTGATCCCTGTCAAACTGATCGGAGAGCTGGGGGTTTCTGCCAGCATCGGTGTGGGCATCATGTTGCTGACAAACAAGATGATGTTGCCTATTTTCTTGTCCTGGACGCGGTTGAGTTCAAAAGAATTCGCTCGGGCACAGAAGACGAAACTCGCGCGCGATCATTCCATCTGGTCGTGGCTTGCCAAGGTGACGAATCGCAAGGTAGCGGCTTTTATTCTCGTGCTGGCTGTTGTGATGGGCGGCGTGGGTTACATGGCCGAGCGCCGGTTGGTTGTTGGCGATACAGACGCCGGCAGCCCCGAGTTCTGGCCGGGTCATATTTATAACCAGGATATCAATACCATTGTGAATCGCTTCTCGGTAGGTCTTGACGAGCTGGTGGTCGTGGCGCAGTCCGATGTAACGGAGGCCTGTGTTGATTATGGCGTGATGAAAACCATCGACGATTTTGTCTGGCAAATGCAGAATGTACCGGGAGTGAAGTCGGTCGTTTCGCTCACGGAGATTGTTCGCGAACGCAATATTGGCAACTATGAAGCTAACCCGAAGTTTCTTGGGATGCCATTCAACAGCCAGATGATTTCTGCCAATATGTATCGTATTGAAGCATCGCAAGGTATGTTTTCAAATGACTGCAAGGCCATGCCTATTCGTCTTTATTTGAGTGATCATAAAGCCGATACCTTGCATCGCATTACCGCAGCAGTGGAAGCATTTAACAAGACGCATGGCAACCCGCATGTCAATTTACGTCTGGCCATGGGCAATGGCGGCATCATGGCGGCGACGAATGAGGAGGTAGCACAAGCACAACTGCGCATCAATCTCACCTTGTTTGCTGCGGTCGGCCTGTTTGTCTTCCTGACATTTTTATCCTGGCGGGCGACGGTGTGTGCGATGGTTCCGTTGATTCTTGTTGCCTACTTTGCCAATGTGGTGATGGTTGGCATGAACATCGGCTTGAAAATCTTTGTCTTGCCGGTGTTGGCGCTGGGCGTGGGTGTGGGTGTTGATTACAGTATTTACCTGATTGCCCGAATGCTTTCGCACATGAATAACCGGCTCAGTGTTAAAGAGGCGTATGCGAATGCGTTAAGAGAAGTGGGTGTGCCAGTGATCTTCACTTCAATCACCATGAGTGTGGGCGTGGCTACCTGGTTTTGGTCAAGCTTAAAGTTCCAGGCAGATATGGGTGTCTTGCTGGCGTACATGTTCTTTGTGAACATGCTCGGCGCTATTTTCTTGATGCCAGCACTGGCCACCTTTATCTTGAAACCCAAGAAATGAAGCCGATAAAACTTCAATTACAGGTTGTCTGATATGGTTAAAGTTACCGCTTGTAACTCATCAGCGCTCGTACCCGCCAAGGCGTTTACTCATGCCTTGGCGGTAGAAGGCGCGCAACGCTGGGTTTTTATCTCAGGGCAGGTTGCGCTGGATGCAGCGGGACAAGTCATCGCACCCGGAGATTTATTTTCCCAGCTTGAAGCAACGCTGCAAAACCTCGGTCATGCGCTTGATGCGGCGGGTGCCACTTTTAGTGATTTGGTCAAAGTGACGATTTTTGTTGTTGATCTCAATCCTGCTGATCTGGCGCAAATTCGTGAAATTCGTTCGCGTTATTTGCCGCAAGACCCGCCCATTGCGATTACTTTAGTGGGCGTTGCACAACTGGCTTTTCCTGGTCTGCGTATCGAAATTGAGGGCACTGCAGCGCTGTAATCGCATCAGCCTGAAAAGTCGGCGCTAGTGATACGGCGCGAAACCTTTAATTCCAGTATTTTTAACACGAGGTAGGCGCTCTTCATGTATCAGCAACTTATTCCGATGAGCCTCGTGTTGTTTTTAGGCGTCCTGTGGCGACGCATTGAACCAGCGAACTTGCCGCCTATTCAAGTGCGCGCTGTGCTGGGCACACTGGTTATCAATTTCATTGCTCCGGCATTGATTTTAGAAGTTTTGCTTACGTCCTCGCTGAAAGAAGAGTTATTTCAGGTGCCAGTCACGGGCAACGCCACCATACTGACTGTGCTGTCGATCAGTTTGGTGCTCTATACGGCGCTACTTCGATTAAAGATCATCACCCGTGCGCAAGTGGGTGCGCTCATCCTGGCCAGCGCTTTTGGGAATGGCATGGGCGTGGGGCTGCCGACGGTTTCAGCTTTGCTGGGTGCAGGGCAGCGTGATATTCCTGTGATCTATGATCTATTGGCTGCCGTGCCTTTTGTGTGGGTTATCGGAGTCATGCTGAGCGCGCATTTCGGGACGCGTGTCACTGGCGGTCGTCTAGGGCAAGAATTGCTACGCATGCCGCCATTTTGGGCGATGGCAATTGCTTTAGGACTGCGTTTTTCTGGCGTGACCATACCCGATCCGATTTTGAAAACCTTGCATCTTCTGGGTAGCGCAGCGGTGCCTTTGTTACTGCTCATGGTAGGCATGACCTTGCATATAGGGCGGAACATGCGCTGGGGATTGTTGATCCCGGTAGTGGGTTTCAAGTTATTTTTGAGCGCAGGACTGGCTCTGGGCGTAGGGCATTTGGTTGGGCTGAGCGGCGCTACGTTGGCTGCAACCGTGCTCACCGCTGCAGCGCCGCCGGTCGCTATTGGTGTGGCGCTGTGCGACCGATTTAAACTGGATACCGAGTTATTCGGCACAGCCATGACCATGACCACGGTGTTGTATGTGGCGCTTGTGCCGCAGTTGGTGACTTGGCTGGTGTGAGACGGGGTGGGTGTGCCATGCGTAGCAACGCTCTTGGCTTAGAGCAAGTTCAAGGGAATTTTGAGGTAACTCACGCCATTGTCTTCCGGGGGTGGCATATCACCCGCGCGGATGTTGACCTGAACAGAAGGCAGAATTAATACCGGCATTTCGAGTGTGACGTCGCGGGCTTGGCGAATGCGAATAAATTCTGCCTCGCTAATTGCATCGCGCAAGTGAATGTTATTTTTTCGTTGCTCGGCAACCGTAGTTTGCCATGCAGCATGGCGATTGTTGGGCGGATAGTCGTGGCACATGAAAAGTCGTGTAGCGCGTGGCAGCGCAAAGAGTCGCTGTACGGATTGATAGAGAGTGTGTGCATTTCCCCCGGGAAAATCACAGCGGGCAGAACCAACATCGGGCATGAAGAGCGTATCACCCACAAACACTGCATCATTAAATTGATATGCCATATCTGCCGGTGTGTGCCCTGGAACGAAGAGTGCGCGACCCGTCAGGTGACCGACCTGGAAAGTTTCGTTGTCGGCAAAAAGGTGATCAAACTGCGATCCATTCACGGCAAATTCGGCTTCTAGATGGAACATTTTTTTGAAGACACTTTGCACTTGGGTAATGTGCTCACCAATACCGATGCGCCCGCCAAGTTGGGTTTGCAGATACCGCGCGGCAGACAGATGGTCGGCATGCGCATGGGTTTCAAGAATCCAGGCAATACTCAATTGCTGCTGATGTACAAAGTCAATAACTTGATCGGCCAAGTGTGTTTTGGTACGGCCTGACTTTGGATCGTAGTCGAGGACTGGATCAATAATAGCGGCGTGCCCTCCAGGCTCATCAAATACCGTATAGGTTATCGTGCCAGTGGTGGGGTCATAAAATGATTGGATTTTCGGTTCCATAGAATAGAAGTCTTTCGTTGTTGTGCGGGACAAGAAATTTTATTGATATTATACTATATAAACATATATAATGTTAATATGTAGATTAAGAGGCTAGTGATGTCTGCAATTGAAAACTCTGATGTGATGTTGTCTATTTCTGCAATGCGCGTTGCGGCAGGTGAAACAGCGGCTGTCCTGCGTGTTTTATCTAACGAAGATCGTTTGTTATTACTGTGTCAGATGAGTCAGGGCGAGTATTCGGTGGGCGAGCTCGAAGAGCTGCTGGATATTCGGCAACCGACGCTTTCTCAACAGTTGACTGTGCTTCGCGCAGAAGGTTTGGTCGATACGCGGCGGGATGGCAAACGAATTTTTTACAGGGTATCTGATCAAAAAGTATTGATGATTTTGACCACGTTATATCAACTTTATTGTCCTAAACCAACGGGGAAATCAGGCAAAGGGAGCACTCTATGACCATAGATACGATACATTTCACGCCCATCGCTGCACTTCTCGGCGGTTTGCTGATTGGGGCGGCAGCGGCCTTGTTCATGTTGATCAATGGCCGAATTGCTGGCATTAGCGGCATCATCGGCGGAATATTGCGTCCTGTGGTGGGCGACATATTATGGCGCTTTGCATTTGTCTTTGGACTCATACTGGCACCGGTCCTGTATGGCACTTTCGCTACACTGCCTGAAACTCAGGTGGATAGCAGCTATCCGCTGCTCATTGTGGCCGGTTTGCTGGTTGGTATTGGCACGCGCTACGGTGGGGGGTGCACTAGTGGTCATGGCATTTGCGGTATTTCACGCTTATCGCCGCGTTCTGTTGTGGCGACCTTACTGTTTGTGAGTAGTGGAATGGCGACCGTTTTTGTGCTGCGTCATTTACTTGGAGTCAATTAACCATGAACATCTTTTTTTCGCTGATTGCTGGCCTTGTTTTTGGCCTTGGCCTGATCATCTCGGGTATGACTAATCCGGCCAAAGTGCATGGGTTTCTTGATGTCGCCGGTGCCTGGGATCCCTCGCTGGCTTTGGTGATGCTGGGCGGTATTTTGGTGGCAAGCATCGGTTTCTTCTTTGCCAGAAAGCAGTCGCAATCATGGCTGGGTTTGCCTCTGCAGATGCCAAGTGCACGCAATATTGATCGTCGGCTAGTGCTTGGCAGTTTGCTATTTGGTATCGGCTGGGGGCTGGCTGGCATTTGCCCTGGACCAGCACTGGTTTTGGTTGGTTCAGGGGTAGTCAAAGGTGGGATATTTGCTTTGGCCATGCTGAGCGGCATGGTGTTATTTGAAGTAGTTGAGTCGAATCGAAAACTACCCGTAGCTTCTGCTGCTACGACTAATCCACCAGCGAAATAACGAGTTTTACATGCTGACCGTACTGACTTTGGGTCTATGCGTCGGCATTGTGCTGGGGTTAACGGGTGCAGGGGGTGGAATTCTGGCAGTGCCCGTATTGGTCTTCAGTCAAGGGTGGACTGTAGCGCAAGCGGCACCCATAGGTCTTTTGGCCGTGACGGGTGCCGCCATGCTGGGCGCGGGCGAGGGCTTTTACTATAAGCTGGTGCGCTATCGGGCCGCATTTTTAATGGCGTTGAGCGGCGTTTTCATAACGCCGCTGGGTTTGGCCGTCGCGCAAAGAGTTTCAGCACGGTGGCTTGCCGCACTGTTCGGGTTGACGATGCTGATTGTTGCTGTTCGTTTGTTAAAACATACCGCTGAACGTCATGAAGATACGGCACCTTGCCATATCAATCCAGACACCGGACGCTTGCAATGGACGGCCAAAACAGTCTCCATCATGGCGATGATTGGTGCTTTCACGGGTTTCTTGACCGGATTGCTTGG
Organism: Rugosibacter sp.; assembly: GCA_011620215.1. Lineage (GTDB taxonomy): Bacteria > Pseudomonadota > Gammaproteobacteria > Burkholderiales > Rhodocyclaceae > Rugosibacter. The sequence goes on along the minus strand of WOZP01000142.1, from coordinate 9,996 downwards.
CGTCGGAGGCGGGTTTGTTCTGGTGCCTGCGTTGCGCAAGCTTACTGACATCAGCATGCATGGCATTGTAGCGACATCGTTGCTGGTGATTGCGCTGGTAGGCAGTGGCAGCATTATGGTGAGTGTTTTGCAAGGGAATCCTTTTCCGATGGCTGTGGCGCTGCCGTTTATCATTGCTACAACGATGGGCATGTTTTTTGGCCGCCTATTGATTCGTCATTTGTCCCAGCCTGTCGTACAACGATTGTTTGCGGTGCTGGTCATTGGCGTGGCTGGTTTAATGTTTTATCGCGCGATAAGCTAAACACACAGCCTGTGTTTGGTCGCGATTGGATAGAATCGCTCCATGGCATATTACGCATTGATTCCTGCAGCTGGCATAGGCCAGCGGGTGGCACAAACAACGCCTAAACAGTATCTTCCCTTGGCTGGCCAGACGATGATTTGGCATGCATTACGCGCCTTGTGCAAAAACCCGGCCATTGATCGGGTATTCGTGGTACTGGCCACAGACGATAAAGAAGAGTGGTCTGATCAGGCGATGGCAAGTTTAGGATCAAAATTACAGGTGCTGCGCTGTGGGGGTGCTACGCGTGCGCACAGTGTGTTGAACGGGCTAAGAATGATGGCTGTGATGCTGGGTGATATTGCCGAAGATTGGGTGCTCGTGCATGATGCTGCGCGGCCTTGTTTAAGTGACGTCTTGGTTGAGAAATTGATCGCTGAAGTGGGTGACGATGCCGTTGGTGGTTTGCTCGCTGTACCGGTGGCAGATACCTTAAAGCAGGCCGATTTTTCTATTGAGTCAGGCGATTCGATTACCCGAAGCGTGGGTACGGTGCCGCGTGAGAATTTGTGGCAAGCGCAAACACCACAGATGTTTCGGCATGGCTTGTTATTGCGCGCGCTGGGAATAATAGACAACATGGCAGGCGATGCGCCTGTTATAACCGACGAAGCCAGTGCAGTCGAGGCACTGGGTTTGGCGCCGCGCCTGGTGGCCTCATTAACGCACAACATCAAAGTGACTTATCCCGCCGACCTGCAACTAGCGGAAATCATTTTGAATGATTTTTAAAGATAAGGAGATGGGATGACGCCTGCTTTTCGCATTGGTCAAGGTTTTGATGTGCATGCGCTGGTGGCCGACCGCAAGCTGATTCTGGGTGGCGTGGAAATACCTTACCTGAAGGGATTGCTGGGTCACTCGGATGCCGATGTGTTACTTCATGCGATAACCGATGCGCTACTCGGTGCTGCGGGTCTGGGTGATATCGGACGACTATTTCCGGATACCGATATGCAATGGTCGGGGGCGGATAGTCGTCATTTGTTGCGACTTGCCCTGATAGCAGTAAAAAATGCAGGCTGGCAGGTAGGTAATGTCGATGCTACGATCATTGCGCAGGCGCCACGCGTGTCATCTTATGTGGCGATGATGTGTGCAAACATTGCCGCTGATCTGGGCGTTGCCGTGACCGCAGTGAATATCAAAGGCAAAACTACTGAGTATCTGGGCTTTACAGGCCGCGGCGAGGGCATCGCTGCCGAGGCGGTAGTTTTTCTGGTAGGCACAGCATGAATGCTGAGGTAAATAAACATCGCGTGTTTTTTGCGCTGTTGCCTGATGACGAAATTGCTTCGCATTTACTTGCTTTAGGCCACCATGTGGCGGCTCGCGGCGGTGGCCGTCTTATGCCGGTACACAACCTGCATTTGACGTTGGCTTTCATGGGTAGCGTCACCTCGACACAGATGGATACCCTGATTGCGTGCGCGCACATGGTGAGTGATGAATTTATTGCATCGGTTGCCGCAGTAGATGAAAGTGAAGGCGAACCGGATTTACATGTGCGCCTCAATCGTCTTGGTTTTTGGCCACAAGGCGGTGTGCTTTGGGCGGGTTGCCGTTTGCCGCCGTGTCAGCAGAGCCAGCGTGGTGAGTCCCTTCAGGAACTTTCTTCAGATTCACTGGCGATGAGGTCCGCGTTGCATTCGGGTGCGCTGCCTTGGATATTAGCCGCACAGCTCAAGAGTGCTTTTCTGGCAGCGGGCTTGCCTATGACGTTGGCGTCCCCGCATTTTGTGCCCCATGTGACGCTTGCGCGCGGGGTGCGGTGTCCATCACTGCCGCGTCTTGGCACACAGCTCCGCTGGTCTGCACGCGAGTTTGTGTTGCTCGAATCGATTCCGCAGGGTATGCATCCGCGCTATGAAACGCGGGAGGTATTTCCGTTGTCACCCGACAATTAAGCTTGTTGCGAATTTATATTCCAGACGTGTCTTGATTCTTGCCGGTTACGCATATGCAAGGCAAGCGCTGTCAACGCGACATCAAGTTGCGCACACAAGGTAGCATTAGTCGACGTTTCAGCCAGCGCTTGGCGCATGCAGCTCATCCACTGGCTCGCTTCATCGGTGCTGATCGCAAATGGCAGATGACGTCGGCGTAGCATCGGGGCACCATGTTTTTCAATGAACAGTTGTGGCCCGCCTAACCAGCCGGAAAGATACATGAACAGTTTTTCTTCTGAGCCGACAAGGTCTTGCGGATGCAGTCGGCGTA
>WOZP01000142.1:0-7330 GCA_011620215.1 Rugosibacter sp. | reverse complement strand
GGCGTACGGCTGTTTCGCCACCAAGCAAAGCATACGGAGTAGCATCAATGGGGGAGGCGTTCTTGTTTGTGGACATGTTCACGAACCAGGCAGTGTGATGCGGGCAATAAGTCCCATTTGGGGGCGAGGGAGTAGATCCAGGCGGCCGTTGTGCGAGCGAATAATGCGATCAACAATAGCCAAGCCCAGGCCGGCGCCAGTAGTATTGCTGCGTGCAGAATCCAATCGCGTAAACGGACGTTTCATCCGCTCGACTGCGTCTTCAGGTATGCCCGGGCCGCGATCACTCACATCGATAATCAGCATCCGTTCTGCGCGCGTGAGGGTGAGTTCAATAGGTTGCTCTTGACCAGCGTAGCGCAGTGCGTTATCGATCAGATTGCCCACCGCGCGGCGCAAGGCTTGCGGTTGTCCTAGAGTAAAAGTTTTGAATTTTTCACTGGTCAACGCTGGTGGTATGGCAATGACAGTAAACCCGCGCCGCTGGTATTGCGTGGCTAGTTCGGTCAGCAGCGCGCTCAGGTCGATTTCTGACAGGGTTTCGCCACTGTCGACTCGTGCGAAATCGAGAAACTGGCCGATGGTTTTATCCATCTCCTCGACATCGGCAACCATGCCCTCGCGCATGGCACCATCGGTTGTCATTTCGATGCCCATGCGTAAACGCGTGAGCGGGGTGCGCAAATCGTGCGAAATGCCAGCCAGAATCAATGCGCGATCTTGATCAAGCTGGATCAGATCCGCGCTCATTTGGTTGAAGGCGTGGCTGACGGTGGCCACTTCCGTGGGCCCATGTTCAGGCAAGTGAGGCGGCGTCTGGCCAGCGCCGACTTTTTTTGCTGCGTGCTCCAGCAGTTTGAGTGGCCGCGTAATGCGAAAAACAATCAGCCATGCGCCCAAGAGCGAGAGTAACAAGGCAGCGGCGCTCCAGCCTATCCAGCTCAAGGGTAAAACCCGCGCCAGCCGATCACTGGGCAAGGCCAGCCAGTATTCGCCATCGGCGGTATCGTCAATGCGGAAGCTGATGAAGAGCGCCTCTTCGCCTTCACGTTCCAGCGTTAAGCGGGTGTTGGGGCCAAGAGATGATTTGACTAGCGCTTCTACGCGTTGTAAAAATGCATTATCTGGCAAAGGCTTTATCTGGTCATCCACTTCTGCAGGGTAGAGATGGATGCCTTCGTGGTCAGATAGATCGCGGATGAGTTCTGGACGCGCGTCAACACGTGCTGAAATTAAGGCAGCGCGTGTGAGATTGGCTATGCTGACCAGCGTTTGCGCGAGTTGTTGAGCACGCGGTTCGCGTTCGTAACTATGAAAAATGGCAAACCATGCAGCAACGGAGAGCAGCATCAACAGTGCAACGAGCAAAAACGTGCGCCAGAGCAAAGAGCGCGGCCATAGCTTTTTTAGTAGATTAAACATGGCGGCTCTTTTCCCCGCTCGGGGATTGCTGTCATTGACTTTGCTTGGCCCCATCGGGGATAAACACATAGCCTAAGCCCCACACCGTTTGGATATAGCGTGGTTTGGCAGGGTCCTCTTCGACGAGTTTGCGCAGACGTGAAATTTGCACATCAATGGCGCGATCGAATACTTCGTATTCGCGGCCCCTGGCTAATTCCATCAGTTTGTCGCGACTCATGGGTTGACGAGGATGCTCCAGTAAAACCCGCAGCAAGCCGAACTCGCCTGTTGTCAGCAAAGTGATCTCGATGTCCTTGTTGTCTTCGATATTGCGATGTAATTCGCGCGTGGCTAAATTAACTTGCACCTTGCCAAATTGGACCGTGGTTTCGGTCGTGGCAGGCGCTCCTGGCGTGGTCATGGCACTGCGACGACGCAGCACCGCATGAATTCGCGCCACTAGCTCACGCGGATTAAAAGGCTTGGGCAGATAATCGTCGGCGCCCATTTCCAAGCCGACAATACGTTCGACTTCATCGCCTTTGGCGGTAAGCATGATAATCGCCACCTCATTTTTTTCAGCTCGCAGACGGCGGCAAATCGCCAGGCCATCTTCGCCTGGCAGCATCAAATCAAGGACGATGAGATCAAAACGTTCGCGCTCCATGGCGCGGTTCATGCCTGCACTATCAGGCACCACTTTGACAGAGAAGCCCTGGTCAGATAGGTAGCGGTCCAGCAACTGACGCAGACGCAAGTCGTCATCAACTACCAGGATTTTGTTGTTGGGGGCATGTTCTTCATTCATGGAGCAAATCGTAGCCGGATTCTCATGGGTTTGCTCACCAGGCTTACAAAAAATTACAAAGCGTCACACTCATGCATCGATGTCGGGGCTAGAATTTTAACTAATTGATGCGCTGGGAGTGGTTAATGCAAGCAACATTGAAATCAATTCGGCGAAAAGTTTATCGGATGTGGCTGTGCCTCATGGCGGGGGCGATATGCTTGGTGAGCCTGACTGCCACTGCGCAACCTTCCAGATTCCTCGAACTTGCTGGTTGGCGCGGTGAGGATCGTGCCATGGGGCTGGACGCGCGGGCACGCGCGGGGGGTGAGCGCTCGATAAAACGGAACGATGCGCCTGCTGAATATCAACCTCGAGAAAGAAGGGAGCGCATGTCGCAAGAAGACAGGCTTCAGTTGCGGCGCGACGTGCGCGATGCCGGGCGCGATATTTACCCCGAGGGCAGACATGGCAGACGTCGTGGTGGGCGTGACTAAGCGATTTGCTTCTCGTTGCATCCCTGCCTGGGAATGTTTAATCGCGACTATCCGCTTGTTTCGCTTGTTTATTTGGCCTTGGTTTTAAGCTCGTTTGTCGCGCATGACGCGAGCTTTTTCACGTACCCAATCGCGCTCTTTTTCAGTCTCGCGTTTGTCGTGTTGTTTTTTGCCTTTGGCTAAGCCAATGGCAAGTTTTACGAGTCCTTTGCTGTAGTGCAGATCCAGCGGTATCAAGGCATAGCCTGCACGCTCGACTTTGCCGACGAGTTCATCAATCTCACGGCGGTTGAGCAGCAATTTGCGCGTGCGCACCGGGTCGGGCAGCACATGGGTTGAGGCTGACAGTAACGGACTGATGTGCGCACCGATCAAAAAAAGCTCACCTTTTTTGATCAGCACATAGGCTTCTTTAATTTGCGCGCGGCCTGCACGAATCGACTTGACCTCCCAGCCTTCGAGTACCAGACCGGCCTCAAAGCGCTCTTCGATGAAGTAATCGTGGAATGCCTTCTTGTTATCAGCGATGCTCATGGGGCGGTGGCAGGACAGTGCGCTAAAATGGAACCAATTCTACTTCACCCCCGCAGCAACATCGCTGCCCCCGACGATGGCTCTGGTTGAAAAATCCGTATTGATCGAACGTACGCCAGCACAAATGTTTGAATTGGTCGATCATGTTGAAGATTATCCCCAGTTCTTGCCATGGTGCGGTGGCACGGAGGTGCTGGTGCGCACGGCAACGCGTACGGCGGCTACATTGCATATCAATTATCACGGCATTAAATCGCATTTTTCAACGGACAACTCGAAAGAAGCGCCGCATTTAATGCACATCACGTTAACCGATGGGCCGCTTAAACATATGGATGGTCAGTGGCGTTTTTTGCCGCTAGGAGATACTGCCTGCAAAATCGAATTTCAGTTGCACTACGAGTTTTCAAATCGCTTGCTGGAAAAAGTTCTCGGCCCGGTGTTTAGTCATATCACCGAAACTTTTGTTGAATCATTCATCAAACGAGCGCAGAAAATTTATGGATGAATCTATAGCTGAAACGGCGGCCAACGATCAGCTGAGAATTGAGGTTGTCTATGCTTTGCCTGAGCGACAGGAGATCATCCGCCTTCAGCTCACATCGGGCAGCACCGTGCAGCAGGCAATTGAGCAGTCTGGGCTGCTTGCGCGATATCCCGACATTGATCTGATGCTAAAAAATAAGTTGGGCATTTTTGCCAAGCTGGTGAAATTGGATACGCTGTTGCGTGATCGTGACCGGATAGAAATTTATCGCCCCCTGCTTGCTGATCCGAAAGAAGCCCGCAAGCAGCGCGTTGCCGAAGACCGTACAATGAAAAAGGGCGACGGAAATGGTAACCCGATGAAGGACACGGTTGCGTAGTTCATCTAATGCTGATCATTAGCCACTCATGCAAAAGCGCGAAAAGTCGGCGCTGGTGATACGGCGATAAAGCAAGTCACAGCACGCTGTACCAGCGTCTCCGCGTATAATGCGATTTTGGTACCAAGGAATTTACTCTGCTATGCGACTTATTCAGAAGGCACTGACCTTTGACGATGTCCTCCTGGTTCCCGCCCACTCGGCGATCCTTCCACGTGATGTCAGCCTTGCAACACGTCTTACACGCAACATTCAGTTGAATATGCCGCTGGTGTCTGCGGCCATGGATACAGTGACCGAAGCGCGTCTGGCCATTGCGCTGGCGCAAGAAGGCGGGATCGGGATTGTGCACAAAAATCTTACCCCCGTGCAGCAGGCGGCGGAGGTTTCCAAGGTCAAGCGATTCGAATCCGGTGTCTTGAAAGACCCGATTACCATTCCGCCCTCCATGACCGTGCGTGAGGCGATTGCGCTGACACGCAAAAATCGTATCTCAGGTTTGCCCGTGGTTGAGTCGGGTCGGGTAGTAGGGATTGTCACCAACCGCGATCTGCGCTTCGAGACACGCATGGACGACTCCGTCGCCTCCATCATGACACCGCGTGAGCGCTTGGTCGTGGTCAAGGAGGGCGCCACAGTTGAAGAAGCCAAGGCCTTGATGCATAAGCATCGCTTGGAGCGCGTGTTGGTCATTGGGGATAACTTTGAATTGCGCGGCTTGATGACGGTGAAAGATATTCTTAAGTCATCCGAACACCCGCTGGCAGCAAAAGACAGCTTGGGCCATCTACGTGTGGGCGCGGCGATTGGTGTAGGTGAAGGTACCGAAGAGCGTGCCACGCTGCTCGCTGAAGCGGGCGTGGATGTCATTGTAGTGGATACCGCGCACGGTCATTCAGAAGGTGTGCTCAAGCGCGTGGAATGGGTCAAGAAAAACTTTCCGCAGGTGGATGTGATTGGTGGCAACGTGGCCACAGCCAGCGCGGCTAAAGCACTGGTGGATCATGGTGCTGATGGTGTCAAAGTAGGCATTGGCCCGGGCTCGATCTGCACCACGCGCATCGTGGCCGGGGTTGGCATGCCGCAGATTAGCGCCGTCGATATGGTGGCCAATGCGCTTGCCAGCAGTGGCGTACCATTGGTTGCCGATGGCGGCATTCGTTATTCAGGCGATATTGCCAAAGCTGTGGCCGCTGGCGCGAATGCAGTCATGCTTGGCGGGTTGTTTGCGGGTACAGAAGAAGCACCGGGTGAAACTGTCTTGTTTCAAGGCCGCTCCTACAAAGCGTATCGCGGCATGGGTAGCCTCGCGGCAATGAAGGATGGTGCGGCAGACCGTTACTTTCAAGAATCCGATGCCAATGTCGAAAAGCTGGTGCCCGAAGGTATCGAAGGCCGCGTGCCCTACAAAGGCCCGGTGGGTGCGGTGATTCATCAGCTCATGGGCGGCTTGCGTGCAGCCATGGGTTATGTGGGATGCGGCACGATAGAAGAAATGCGCACGCGGGCCGAGTTTGTCGAGATTACCTCAGCGGGTATTCGTGAATCGCACGTGCATGATGTCGAAATTACCAAAGAAGCCCCCAACTATCATATCGATTGATATTTCCCACCTCAAAAGGGCGGCTGAGCTTAAGTCTTTGCCGCCTTTTTTATTTTCAGGCCGTGCCCATGTCACAAATTTCCCCGAATAAGTCTCACCAGAAAATCCTTATTCTTGATTTTGGCTCACAAGTCGCGCAACTGATTGCCCGTCGTGTACGCGAGCAACAAGTGTATTGCGAACTCCATTCATTTGATGTGAGCGAAGACTTTATCCGCGAGTTCAACCCGCGTGGCATTATTCTTTCTGGCGGACCGAATTCGGTGTATTCCGGTGAAGAATGGCAGGCGCCAGAAGTGGTGTTCGGGCTGGGCGTGCCGGTTCTGGGGATTTGCTACGGCATGCAAACCATGGCCAAGCAATTGGGTGGCGAAGTGGAAAGCGGTACAACGCGCGAATTTGGCTACGCCGCCGTGCGTGCCCGCGGGCATTCAAAACTCTTCCGCGACCTGCAAGACCATACCAATGCCGAAGGCCATGGCCTGCTCGATGTGTGGATGAGCCATGGCGATAAAGTGACCCAACTGCCGCCCGGATTCACCGTCATCGGCAGCAATGAATCCACGCCGATTGCCGCGATGGCCGATGAAGCGCGCGGTTTCTACGCTGTTCAGTTTCATCCGGAAGTCACCCATACGCTAAAAGGTCGCGAGATATTTTCTCGTTTTGTGCATGACATTTGTGGCTGCGATACCGATTGGACTATGCCCAATTATGTGGATGAAGCCATCGCCGCAATTCGCGAGAAAGTGGGCAACGAAGAAGTTATCCTGGGGCTTTCAGGTGGAGTGGATTCCAGTGTCGCCGCAGCACTGATTCATCGCGCCATTGGCGATCAACTTACCTGCGTGTTTGTCGATAACGGGTTATTGCGTCTGAACGAAGCCAAGCAGGTAATGGAGACTTTTTCCCAGCATTTGGGTGTTAAGGTCATTCATGTGGATGCCACCGAGCAGTTCATGGGCTTTTTGCAAGGCGTGACTGATCCGGAACAAAAACGCAAAATTATCGGACGTGAGTTTGTCGAGGTTTTTCAGGCGGAATCGCAAAAGCTACCCAACGCCAAATGGCTCGCGCAAGGCACGATCTATCCGGATGTGATCGAATCCGCTGGTGCAAAAACCAAAAAAGCGCACACTATCAAGAGCCATCACAATGTGGGTGGCCTGCCAGAAACACTTAAGCTCAAACTTTTGGAACCCTTGCGCGAACTGTTCAAGGACGAAGTGCGCGAACTTGGAGTTACTCTCGGTTTGCCGCATGAGATGGTGTATCGCCATCCTTTTCCAGGCCCCGGTTTGGGCGTACGTATTTTGGGTGAGGTCAAGCCAGAATTTGCCGACCTATTGCGCCAGGCGGACGCCATATTTATTGATGAACTGCGCGCTGCAGGTTGGTACGAGAAAACCAGCCAGGCGTTTGTTGTTTTTCTGCCAGTGAAAAGTGTGGGTGTGATGGGGGATGGGCGCACTTATGAGTATGTCGTGGCCTTGCGCGCGGTGGAAACATCGGATTTTATGACCGCTCGCTGGGCTGAACTCCCCCATGAGCTGCTAGGCCGTGTGTCCAACCGCATCATTAACGAGATTCGCGGCATCAATCGTGTGGTGTACGACATTTCGGGCAAGCCACCGGCGAC
>WOZP01000105.1:2348-4269 GCA_011620215.1 Rugosibacter sp. | reverse complement strand
CAGTGCATCATTCTCGATGCGATAAACCATGCGATGCTCATCTGTTATTCGGCGTGACCAGAGCCCTGAAAGTGCATGCTTCAAAGGCTCGGGTTTGCCCACGCCCGCGAAGGGTTCGCGCTGCGTCTCGCGTATCAGCTTGTTAATTCGCTCCACCATGCGCTTGTCTTGCTTCTGCCAATACAGGTAGTCTTCCCATGCCTCGTCAGCGAAAATCGGTTTCACTTGGCCAACTTCTGCTCAACGCCTTTGCCGGCGTTTAGTTGTTCAACGGCCGATAGAAGACGCTTGGCATTAGCCGGCGTGCGCAAGAGGTAGGCAGTTTCTTCCAGCGCCTTATAGTCTTCGAGCGAGAGCATGACGACGGACTGCTCTCCGTTGCGAGTGATGATCAGAGCTTCATGGTCGTTGCAAACGCGATCCATTGCGTTGGCAAGATTCGCGCGAAGAGTGGTGTAAGTAATTGCATCCATAGCGGGGTTCCTTATATGTACGCGATACTGTACATATCTAACGACCACTTGTCTACCAACACTGCGCAGGCACCCAACCCATTCATCGATACGGACTAGTGCGATGAAGCCGCACCAGCCGGTTATGTCAGCGTCGTCAGGCCATCGTTGAGCCTCTTTCGCGTTCGCATAGTCACTTGACAAGCGTACGTTAAAGCGTACCATAAAGACTTCTTTGAAGGAGCGCGAAATGAACACACTTACCGCCAGCGAAGCCCGTGCAAATCTATACCGGCTCATCGATCAAACAGCAGAGTCTCACGAGCCAATCATTATTTCCGGAAAGCGCAGCAGCGCCGTACTTCTCTCTGCGGAAGACTGGAGTGCAATTCAAGAAACCTTGTACTTACTGGCCGTACCTGGCATGCGCGAGTCCATCAAGGCTGGCATGGCTGAACCCCTTGCAAAAAGCTCGAAAGAGCTTAAGTGGTGAGTTGGGAAGTTGTTTATGCCAGGCAAGCAATGAAGGATGCAAAGAAGCTTGCTGCAAGCGGCCTTAAATCAAAGGCGCAAGAAGTGCTCGCTGTGCTTGCCAATGACCCATTTCAAAATCCGCCTCCCTTTGAAAAACTGGTCGGTGATCTTGCCGGTGCATACTCTCGCCGCATCAATATTCAGCACCGTATCGTGTACGAAATTTTTACCAAAGAGAAAACGGTTCGCGTGCTGCGTATGTGGACGCACTATGAATGAGGGGCTCAACTGACCTGCCCCAGCCATCAACACGGGTTGGCGCTGAGCGCGACCATGCCAATGGTCAAACGGCGAAATAAATAAAAAGGGGCGCGGAAAATTCCGCGCCCCTTTTCATCATGCCGATATTTTACAAACCGCCGTTCTGCTGGGCGACCATGCAATACAGCATGGTGATCGACAGCAGCGTGTTGATGCGCGAGGTCAGCATGGCCATACGTGCGGCTTTGGCTTTTTCAGCGGCTTCGACGACGATAATGCCCAGCGCCTTTTTCTGGTTCGGCCAGATGATGAACCAGACATTGAAGGCCATCACCAGGGCCAGCCACATGCCGATACCGATGGTACGCGCCGGATCGGCCAGGGTCAGTGCCTGCACCAGGTAGCCATTTGCCTGAGCCAGCAGCAGGCCGGTGACGACTGTCGCCAGCGCGGCCCAGCGGAACCAGAACAGCGCGGCGGGCGCGATGACTTTGCTGATGGCGGGTTTTTGCTCATCCGGAATTTTTGGCATGGACGGAATTTGCACGAAGTTGAAATACCACAGCAGACCGATCCACATCACGCCGCACATCACATGCAGCCAGCGCATGCCGATGATGTGGGTGTGTGCCAAACCGGTACCGAAGGCAAACAGGACAATCACCAGTAAAACGATGCCAGCGGCAACGGTGCGTCCCAGCGATTGCAAGATAATGGACATCAGGTGCTCTCCT
>WOZP01000105.1:0-2248 GCA_011620215.1 Rugosibacter sp. | reverse complement strand
GCCAGCCCGGGGTGATGGTAGCGCAAACCGGAACAACCAGCCATTCCACAGAAAAATGTGGCGAGATTGAATTTATTGCCGCTTACCCCATCTAACATCGGCGTTTGGACGTATAAACATATTCAACTGACGGAGACAACATGTTTGGTAACTGGCTGAAAACCTCGATTTTGATGGCGGGCATTGTGGCGCTGTTCGGCGCCATCGGCGCAGCGCTGGGTGGCGCGCAGGGGATGTTGCTGGCGCTGTTACTGGGCGGTGCGATGAATGTCTTTGCTTACTGGTTCTCCGACAAGATGGTGCTGCGCATGTACAACGCGCAGGAGGTCGATGAGGCCAGCTCGCCTTATCTGTACAACATGGTCAAGGAGCTTGCCGCACGCGCGGCCTTGCCGATGCCGCGCGTCTACCTGATTGACGAGGCGCAGCCAAACGCTTTTGCCACGGGGCGCAACCCTGAGCACGCCGCCGTTGCCGCCACCACGGGCATCGTCAAGATGCTCTCGGCGCGCGAGTTGCGTGGCGTGATGGCGCACGAGCTGACGCATGTGAAGCACCGCGACATCCTGATTTCGACGATCAGCGCCACGATGGCCGGTGCGATTTCGATGCTGGCCAACTTTGCGATGTTCTTTGGCAACCGTGATTCTTCGGGACGTTCGACGAATCCGCTGGTGGGCATTCTGGTCATGATCCTCGCGCCCCTGGCCGCCAGCCTGATCCAGATGGCGATTTCGCGCGCCCGTGAATTCGAGGCCGACCGTGGCGGTGCGGAAATCTCCGGTGATCCGCAGGCGCTGGCCGATGCGCTGACGAAGATTGATGCTTATGCGCGTGGCATCCCGATGGAAGCGGCGGATGCGCATCCTGAAACCGCGCAGATGATGATCATGAACCCGCTCTCCGGCGGCGGCTTGCGCGGCCTGTTTTCCACCCATCCGGCAACCGAGGAGCGTGTCGCGCGGCTGCGTGCGATGGGCTGAATCTGCGCAATCCGCAGGGCATGCAGGTCATGGCGATAAACTGCCGCCATGATTGAGACCACTTTCCGTTCCGCCCCGCTGGCCGCTGCCTTGCTGCATGCGGCCGAATTGTTGAGCGCCGTGCTGGCCGGGCGCACGCTGGATGCGGTGCTGGCCGAGGCCAGATTGTCAGGATCGCTGCGTGCCGCGACGATGGATCTGGCGTATTCGGCCTTGCGCCGATACGGGCGCGATGACTTCCTGCTTGCGCAACTGGTGCAGCGGCCATTGAGTGATCCGTCTGTGCGCAGTCTGCTGCTGGTTGCGCTGGCACGTCTGGAAAGCCGTCCGGAGGATGCGCACACCACGGTTGACCAGGCGACCACCACGGCGGCAAGCCTGGCGGGCGGGCATTTCAAGGGACTGGTGAATGGCGTGCTGCGCAATTTTCTGCGTCGGCGCGATGCGTTGCTGGCGCTCGCCGATGCCGACCCGGTGGCACATGGCCAGCATCCGGCCTGGTGGATCAAGCGCCTGCAACAAGACCATCCCCAGCATTGGCAGGCGATTCTCGCGGCGGGCAATGCGCATCCGCCGATGACGTTGCGGGTGAATCATCGCCGTATCGCCAGCGCCGACTTTTTAACGCGGTTGACGGCGGCGGGGATTGCCGCGCATCCGGCGGGCGATGCCGCATTCATCCTCGAAAAACCCATGCCGGTGGAACGCATCCCAGGGTTTGCCGAAGGGCTGTGCTCGGTGCAGGACGCCGGTGCCCAGCGTGCCGCATGCCTGCTCGACGCGCATGCAGGCCAGCGTGTGCTTGACGCCTGCGCCGCGCCTGGGGGCAAGGCGGCGCATCTGCTGGAATTGCATGACGACATGGATTTGCTGGCGCTGGATGTGGAACCCGTGCGCGCCGCGCGCATCAGCGAAAACTTTGTGCGCCTTGGCCTGGCATCGCAGCGGGCGGTGGTAAAAGTCGGCGATGCCGGTACGCCGAAAGCATGGTGGGATGGCCGGCCTTTCGACCGCATCCTGGCGGACGTGCCATGCACCGCCTCCGGCGTGGTGCGCCGCCATCCCGATGCCAAATGGTTACGCCAGCCCGCCGACATCAAGCGCTTTGCCGCGACACAAGCACGCATTCTGGATGCGCTCTGGGGCACGCTGGCCGGCGGCGGCAAAATGCTCTACGCCACCTGTTCGGTGTTTGCCGCTGAAAACGAAGATCAGGTAACGGCATTCGCCAGCCGTCATGCCGATGCCCTGCGCCTGACGATAGC
>WOZP01000201.1 GCA_011620215.1 Rugosibacter sp. | reverse complement strand
GCGCAAACCGGTGGATGGCTGCAGGGCTGGGCGATCGGGCGTCCGCAGGTATTGCGCCGCAGGGATTGTTTGGCGGGTTTGGCGGTATAGCTTCTGCTCCACTGGGTGCAACACCCGGTTTTCAAGGGCAGGCAACCGCCCATTTTTTATTGACGATATTCCATTTCTTGCAATGTATAGCTTTATTTTTTGGTTTGTTGTGGTGCGGTTGGCCAATATGCTTTTAGCTTTATGCCAATGCATACAAATGGCTATCAGAATATGTCTGCTCTATCTTCAAGCTCAACACAAACAATCTCTCATTTGCCGCAGCCTGATGCTGAACGGCGTATGAATACGGCCGGCACTGCCGCCACACAAAAATCGGATTGGCATTTGGAGCAGGTTGTCGACGGGTTGCGTGAGGCACGTCGCCGGTGGCGTGAGGCGCATGCGCGGCAGCATGATTTTGGCGGGCGCGAGCTGCCCTCGTCGGACGCGGTTGCGGCGATTGTCGCGGCCCTGTACGGGGCGCTGTTTCCGATGCGATTGGGGCCGCCTGACCTGCGCCATGAGAGTGAGGATTTTTATGTTGGCCATGCGCTGGATGCCGCTTTGCATGCATTGCGTGAACAGGTCAGGCTGGAGTTGAATTACACCGCGCGGCGCACGGGGGCGGCCGTGGAAGGCATTGAGCAGCGGGCTGCCGACATCGTGCGCACATTTGCGCATGCGCTGCCTGAAGTGCGCACCGTGCTGGATACGGACATCGAAGCGGCTTATCTGGGCGATCCGGCGGCGAACAGCGTGGATGAGATTTTGCTGTGCTATCCCGGCATCCTGGCGACCATCCATCATCGGCTGGCGCATCCGCTGTATGCCCTGGGTACGCCGATCATCGCGCGCATGGTGGCCGAAATCGCCCACTCAAAAACGGGCATCGACATTCACCCGGGCGCGCAGATCGGTTCCGGTTTTTTCATTGATCATGGCACGGGCGTGGTCATCGGCGAGACCGCCATCATCGGCGAGCGCGTGCGTTTGTACCAGGCGGTGACGCTGGGTGCCAAGCGCTTCAAAGTCGGCGCTGACGGGACGCTGGAAAAGGGCGCGCCGCGCCATCCCATTCTTCAAGACGATGTGGTGGTGTACGCCGGGGCGACGATACTCGGCCGCATCACGATAGGCCGGGGCGCGAGCATTGGCGGCAATGTCTGGCTCACACGCAGTGTGCCGCCAGGCAGCGTTATTACCCAAGCCAACTCGCAGCATGAGTTTGCGGCAGGCACCCCATGACCGTCGCTCAGTTTGCCCAAGTGTTGCGGCAGCTGCGCGAAGAGCGCGGCTGGTCGCAAGAACATCTGGCAGAACGCGCCAACCTCAATCGTTCCTATCTGGGGGAGGTAGAACGCGGCTGTGCCGTTCCTTCGTTGCTTACCCTGGACAAGCTGGCCGTCGCACTGGGGGTGCGTCTGTCCTTTTTGATTGCCTGTTGCGAACATTCAAAAAATCATGAGGCATGAGTGCGTTTTGGTGGCTATAGCCGGTTGAATTGCGCGGCAATCTGGCCGACCATCGCTTAGCAATTTTTTTCACAAGCTTATCAATTATTTTCCTAAGGAGTTTTCATGGCTGCAGACAATAAAGACCAGTTGGCATTGAGCGATGTCGCTGCGCGTACCCTGGCAAATGCGACCAAGACAGTTCCGCAACTTCCCATCATCACGCCGCGCTGGCTGCCGCAATTGTTGAGCTGGGTGCCGCTGGAAGCCGGTATTTACCGCGTGAACAAGGTTAAGGATGCGTCGCGCGTGACCGTCGCCTGCTCGCAACGCGATGAACGCGAGCTGCCGCAGACCTTTGTCGATTATGAGGAGTGGGGGCGCGAGTACATGCTCTCCGCGGTGAATACTGTGGTCGATGTGCATACCCGCGTGTCCGATCTTTACAGCAGTCCGCACAACCAGATCAAGGAGCAGCTGCGGCTGACCATCGAGACGGTGAAAGAGCGGCAGGAGAACGAGCTCATCAACAACAAGGAATATGGTTTGCTGCATAACGTGGCTGCGACGCAAAGCATCAAGACCCGTACCGGCGCGCCGACGCCGGACGATCTGGACGAGCTGATCACCAAAGTGTGGAAGGAACCAGGCTTCTTCCTGGCGCATCCGCTTGCGATTGCCGCTTTTGGCCGTGAGTGCACGCGCCGTGGCGTGCCGCCACCTACCGTCACCATTTCCGGTTCGCCATTCATTACCTGGCGTGGCATTCCGCTGATCCCCTCGGACAAGGTACCTGTCGAGAAGGGCAAAACCAGCATCATCCTGTTGCGCACGGGTGAGAGCCGTCAAGGGGTCGTTGGCCTGTATCAGCCGAATTTGCCAGGTGAGCAGGATATGGGCTTGTCCGTGCGCTTCATGGGTATCGACCGTCGTGCCATTGCCTCCTACCTCATCTCCTTGTACTGCTCGCTTGCTGTACTGACTGACGACGCGCTCGCCGTGCTCGGCGATGTCGATGTGGGCAAGTACCATGAGTACAAGTAAACCCGGCATGTCGGACAACATCCCTGGGCCAGAGGATGTGCCTGACGTTGGCTTGATTGCCCGGCTGGCGAATGAACTGTTTGCAGGTACGCTGGGTGGACTGTCCGGTGCGCCTTCCGCTGCTTCCCCCGGCGTGTCCTCTCAATCCTCCCAATTGAGTCCAGCCGCGCCACTGCGCAACAATGATCTGGCCATACCCTTGACGGGGGCAGATCCGCTGGACCTGCATCTGGATGCGGGCAGCCGTGGAACCTCTGCGTTGCCAGTGAACCGTGCATGGGCACCCGCGGCGGATTTTGTTGTCCCGGATGCTTTCCCCGCGGATTTTCCGCTTGACGTGAGCAGCGCGAATTGCCTGGGCGAAACGGTGTTGCGTGATTTGCTCAAAGACAATGCCCGGGCGCATCCAAAAGCCACGGGCGCTGGCTATTACTTTCTTGAAGAGTCTGCGCGCTTCAGGCAACAGCATGGGGTAACGGCCGTGCCGGTGGGTGGGCAAGTGGGTGGGCAGGTCGGTGTGCCGCAAAATCCTGTACCAGCCCCGATTGCCGCGTCCGCACATCCGCCGTTTGATGTACTGGCCGTGCGCCGCGATTTTCCTGTCCTGAGGGAGTTGGTGAATGGCCGTCCGCTGGCCTGGCTGGACAACGCCGCAACAACGCAAAAGCCGCAAGCGGTGATAGACCGCCTGGTGTATTTCTATCAGCATGAAAATTCCAATATCCATCGCGCCGCGCACGAACTCGCTGCCCGTGCCACCGATGCGTATGAAGGCGCCCGCGACAAGGTGGCGAAATTCATCAACGCCAGCGCCAGCGACGAAATCGTGTTCGTGCGCGGCACGACAGAAGCGATCAACCTGGTGGCGAAAAGCTGGGGACGCAAACATATCGGCAAGGATGACGAGATACTCATCACGCATCTGGAGCACCATGCCAACATCGTACCGTGGCAGATGTTGTGTGCCGAGACAGGCGCCAAGCTGCGTGTGGCGCCGGTGGATGACGATGGGCAGGTACTGCTGAGCGAGTACGAACGCTTGCTTAACCCAAGAACCAAACTGGTGTCGTTCACGCAGGTTTCCAATGCGCTCGGGACGGTGACGTCGGCCAAACAGATGATCGAAATGGCGCATCGCTACGGTGCTTGTGTGTTGCTGGATGGCGCACAGTCGGTCTCGCACATGCGTGCTGACGTGCAAGATCTCGACTGCGATTTTTTCGTGTTCTCTGGGCACAAAGTATTCGGCCCCACAGGTATCGGTGTGCTCTATGGCAAACCGGAAGTGCTGGAGGATATGCCCGCATGGCAAGGCGGCGGCAACATGATCGAAGACGTCACTTTCGAGAAAACGCGTTATCACCCGGCACCGGCCAAGTTCGAGGCAGGCACAGGTAACATCGCTGATGCGGTCGGCTTGGGTGCAGCCATTGACTATGTGCAGAGGCTCGGTATCGACAACATCAACCGTTATGAACATGAATTGCTGGCATATGCGATGAAGGCGCTTGGCAGCATCTCCGGCCTGCGCCTGATCGGCACAGCGCCAGACAAGACCAGCGTCCTCTCCTTCGTGCTGGCGGGCTATCAGCCCACCGAGGTTGGCGAGGCATTGAACCGGGAAGGCATTGCGGTACGTGCAGGTCACCACTGTGCCCAGCCCATCCTGCGCCGCTTTGGCCTGGAAGCGACGGTACGCCCGTCATTGGCGTTCTACAACACCTACGAAGAAGTTGACCGGCTGGTGAGCGTGGTGCGGCAGCTGAAGAGGCAATAACTGCCTTGCCTTGCTGTGCCTATTATTGGTGCAACGTAAAACATGCAAGGGCTGGGACGGTTGGTTTACGTCGCCAGTCCTGCCGC
>WOZP01000209.1 GCA_011620215.1 Rugosibacter sp. | reverse complement strand
CCTCGCTTGAGGGGGTTTTTTTATGCCAACTCGGTTGACTTGCGTAGTTGCTGTTAATGGTAAAATCATATAATGAAGATTTCTTTTCTTGAGTTTGAGCAGCCTATTGCCGAAGTTGAATCAAAAATCGAGCAATTACGTTTTGTTCAGGATGATTCTGCGGTAGATATTTCCGAAGAAATATCTAAGGTTGAGGCTAAAAGTAAAAAGCTAACCAAAGATATCTATGCGAAGTTAACGCCGTGGCAGTGCGCCATGGTTGCTCGCCATCCTAATCGCCCTTATACCCTTGATTATCTGAGCAGTATATTTACTAATTTTGAGGAGTTGCATGGTGATCGCAGCTCGGCCGAGGACGCTGCCATTGTTGGTGGTATGGCCAGATTTAATGGCCAGTCTTGTATGGTCATTGGCCATCAAAAAGGTAGAGATACCAAAGAAAAAATTACCCGTAACTTTGGTATGCCTCGTCCGGAAGGCTATCGTAAAGCGTTGCGATTAATGCGTATGGCTGAAAAATACCAGTTACCCATTTTTTCATTTATTGATACTCCGGGAGCGTATCCTGGAATTAGTGCCGAGGAGCGAGGACAGTCGGAAGCTATTGGCCGAAATCTCTTGGTCATGGCTGAACTTAAAGTGCCAATTATCGCAACAGTTATTGGTGAGGGAGGTTCTGGTGGGGCGTTGGCTATTGCTGTAGCAGATACGGTGATGATGCTGCAATACTCAACTTATGCTGTAATTTCTCCAGAAGGCTGTGCCTCTATTCTTTGGAAAAGCGCAGATCGTGCCGGTGATGCAGCAGATGCCATGGGAATAACTGCACAACGGTTGAAGGCACTGGGGCTGATTGATCGAATCATAAATGAACCCCTTGGTGGAGCACATCGCGATCATGAAGAGGCCTCGAAAGCGCTGAAAATAAGCCTACAGGAGGAATTAGGTCAATTGTCAAAATTATCTATCCCGGAGCTTGTCGAAAGGCGCTTCGAGCGACTGATGAGCTATGGTCGATTCAAGGAACAAGTCGTTCAATAAGGGAGTCGAGGCTACCCTGGCGAGTATTCTGATTCGTCATGATCTAAAAGGCCAGGCTTTAACTGTTGCTTATTCTGGTGGTTTGGATTCAACTGTTTTACTTTGCGCACTGAAGAGCATTGCACCTTTGCTGGATTTGCATCTCACCGCAGTTCATGTGCACCATGGGTTAAGCAAAAATGCAGACAAGTGGTCCGCCCACTGCGTGCAGACCTGTGCCCGGCTAGGTGTTGATTTGTCTGTTATTGAGGTCTTCGTTAAACCTGAGCTTGGCGAGGGAATTGAGGCGGCCGCAAGAAAAATTCGGCTTGATGCCTTGTTGGCGCATTCCTCAGGGCGGGTATGTATGGCGCATCATGCCGATGATCAGGCGGAAACTGTTCTGCATAATTTGTTGCGTGGGTCTGGCTTGAGAGGGGCAGGCGGTATTCCCGTGCTGCGCGGGTGCGTACTTCGCCCATTTCTCGAGCTACCAAAAGAATCCCTGCGTGAGTATGCAGCAGAGCATCAATTGGAATGGGTGGAGGACGAGAGCAATAAAGATCGCTACTTCACGCGCAATTATTTACGCCACGAGGTTGTGCCTATCCTCAAGGCACGTTTTCCCAAAGCAGTGGAGCAGCTGTCTATTGCTGCAAAGCGATTTTCAGATGCCCAGGTTTTATTGGATGATCTGGCTTTGATGGATTTAAAAAAAGATCAGTTTTTGTTTCCTCTTGAAACAAGTTTATTGCGTGAATTGACGGAAATTCGAGCGAGGAATCTGATGCGTTCGCTGTTGAGCGGTAATAAAGTTCAATTGCCTGATGAGCGACGGCTCAACGAGTTTGTCCGGCAAGTCCGAACGGCATCGAATGATCGGCATCCGAGTATGGAAACGCCAACTTATCGGCTGTGGGTTGTGGCAAACGAGCTTCATTTTGCAAAGAAAGTTTAAACACAGCAAAAGGCGCTCGAAAGCCGCGGGAATGCCCGGAAATATGCGATAAAATAACACGTTATTGATTGTTAATCACCCACCACTGGAGAATGTTATGGCTGTAGAGCGTACCCTTTCAATTATCAAACCTGATGCAGTAGCCAAGAATGTAATCGGCGAGATTTATTCCCGCTTTGAAAAGAACGGGCTGAAGGTCATTGCTGCTCGTATGCATCACCTGTCACGCCAAGAGGCAGAAGGTTTTTATGCTGTTCATAAAGCGCGCCCGTTTTTTAATGATCTCGTTTCATTCATGATTTCTGGTCCTGTCATGGTACAGGCACTCGAGGGTGAGAATGCCATACTCAATCATCGGCAGCTGATGGGTGCTACGGATCCCAAAAAGGCTGAGCCTGGCACCATTCGTGCCGATTTTGCTGACAGCATTGATGCCAATGCGGTGCATGGTTCGGATGCAGCTGAAACAGCTGCTGTTGAAATTGCCTATTTCTTCCCTGCGATGAGCGTTTACTCACGCTAATTTTTCATGGCAGTTAATCTCCTCGATTTCGATGCGGAAAGTATGACGGCATGGTTTTCTCAGCAAGATGAGAAACCTTTTCGTGCCCGTCAAGTTTTGCGCTGGATGCATCACTTTGGGGAGGGTGATTTTAACAAGATGAGCGATCTTGCAAAATCGCTCCGCGAGAAATTGCTGGCCCTTGCGACCGTCATGCCACCGCCGATTATTAGCGATCAATTATCTGATGATGGGACGCGCAAATTCTTGTTCGATGTGGGTAATGGCAATGCGGTGGAAACAGTTTTCATTCCAGAAGGTCAACGAGGTACGTTGTGTATTTCATCGCAAGCCGGTTGTGCGCTTGCCTGTGTATTTTGTTCTACCGGGCGGCAGGGATTTAACCGAAATTTAACGACAGCTGAAATTATCGGCCAGGTATGGCAGGCAAACCGGGCCTTGGGCCATGATCCAGCGGGGGATCGCGTCATCAGCAATATCGTGATGATGGGTATGGGTGAGCCTTTGACTAATTTTGAAAACCTCATTCCTGCCTTGCGGCTCATGCTGGATGACAACGCCTATGGCTTATCGCGGCGACGGGTTACCGTTTCCACCTCAGGCATTGTTCCGGCAATGGATCGTCTGGCTCAGGCATGCCCTGTCGCGTTGGCGGTTTCTCTGCATGCGCCAACAGATGGTCTGCGTGACAAGTTGGTGCCTATCAATCGCAAGTATCCATTGGCCGAATTGCTAGCCGCATGCCGACGCTATTTGCAGTATGCCCCGCGTGACTTTATAACCTTTGAATATGTCATGCTGGATGGCGTCAATGATCGCGATGAAGATGCACGCGCCTTGCTGCATTTAGTGCGTGACGTGCCTTGTAAATTCAATCTGATTCCCTTTAATCCCTTTCCGAACTCCGGTTTTCGCCGCTCATCGGTTGACCGCGTACGCCGCTTTTCTTCTCTGCTAAGCGAAGGGGGGCTAGTGACGACAACGCGGAGAACGCGAGGCGATGATATTGATGCGGCGTGCGGCCAGCTGGCCGGCAAGGTGCTGGATAAATCAAAGCGCACATTGCGCTCCGCAACGATCGCGGTGAGTGCTTTTCCAAAAACGGAGATAATTCAATGAGCGGGTTAAAACATTCATTGTTGGGCACATTATTGGGCTCTCTCATCATGATTGCCGGGTGCACTGCAATAGGGACGGGTCCGGCGGCGATGGGAGAAGGCGCTGAGCAAGCAATATCCGAGCGCGCACCAAGAAATGAAATCCAACAGCGCGCTAAAGTACATACCGAGCTTGGCTCGCTTTATTTATTTGATGGCCGTGCGGCGGTTGCACTGGAAGAAGCGCGTATCGCGCTCTCTGCGGACCCGAGCTATGCCCCAGCTTACAACTTGCTTGGCCTCACTCACATGGCGCTTAACGAGCCGCACATGGCAGAAGAAAACTTCGTAAAAGCACTGCGTTTAGCACCGGGCGACCCTGAAATAAATAATAATTTTGGCTGGTTTTTGTGCCAGAACGGTCGAGCGAAAGAGGCGATGGCTTATTTTGCGGCTTCAGCCAGAAACCCACTTTACTCCACGCCGACCAAACCGAATACCAATGCCGGTATCTGTGCGATTCAGCTCAAGGACGACAAGGCCGCTGAAGGTTATTTGCTCGAGGCGTTGCGCTTGGCACCGGACAATACTCAGGCCATGTTTTGGCTAAGTAACTTGTCTTATCGACAGGGGCAATATGCTGAGGCTAAGCGGTGGATGTCCGAGATTGAAAGGATTCATGAGCTGAACGCAGAACTCACGTGGTTATCTTTGCGTATTGAGCGAAAATTAGGCAATCGCGAAGCGGAAGCCCGCCTCGCGGGGCAGCTGCGTAAACGTTTTGCAAACTCTCCTGAACAGCGACTGCTTGCACAAGGGGTGTACGAATGAGTGAAGGTTTGCCGCAGCCGCCATTGACTGATATTCCCACTGCAGATGTTTCTGCAGGAGGGTGGTTGCCGGGCGCTGTATTGCGTGCGGAACGAGAAAGCCGTGGTTTAACGATGGAGGCTATTGCCCAGGCGACACGCTTTGCTGTGCGGCAGGTTGATGCATTGGAACGGGATGACTATGCCAGCTTGCCGGGCATGACTACTGTACGAGGTTTTGTGCGGAGTTATGCCAAATACCTTCAACTGGATGCTACGCCTTTGCTGGATGCACTTGATTCGGTCGCGCCGCTATCCTTGCCGGAAGTTCGTCGGCCGACCAATATGGGAGAGGCCAAGCCCAGGATAAGTGTGCTACGGCGTGCGGCGACCTATTTTTTTGTGATATGTGGTGCGACTATCTTGATGTTAACGGTCTATGGCTATGTGATACAGCAAGCACCGCAATCAATGCCGTTAGCGCTGAGTTCGCTAAAGAATAATCAACCTATTCAAGGTCTGCCGACCATGCCAACCGATAGTCCTTCGGCTGTCTCTGCGGGACCGTCTGTCGAGCCAGCGACACTCGTACCGCTAGCTGACTCTGGGCCAGCGTTGGTAGGCGTTCCCGCCACAAGTGCTGTTTTGCCGGCCGCGGTGAAAGACATTCCTGCTGGGATGGCAGGTAATCCAGCTGTCGTCGCAGTTTTACCTCCAGAGCCAGCTTTAAGTGTGACGTTTGATGGTTCGTCATGGATTGAGGTTCGCGATGCCACGAAGAAGGTGGTTTTAAGCGGGGAGTTTTCCGCAGGTGTGACTCAAAAAGTCGAGGGCAAGCCGCCATTTCAATTGTGGGTGGGCAAGGCTTCTGCCGTGCGAGTGTTTTCCGGTGAGCGCAGCATTGATTTACAGCCATTTACTCGTGCTGGCGTGGCGAGACTGACCGTCGAATGAACGCAGCACAACCACTTCATTTTCCGCGACGCATGTCTCGGCATGTCTACGTTGGAAAAGTCGGCGTTGGTGGTACGGCGCCGATTGTCGTTCAATCGATGACCAATACCGATACTCAAGATGTATTCGCAACCGCGATGCAGGTGGCGCAGCTCGCGCATGCTGGTTCTGAGTTGGTGCGCATTACGGTGAATACGCGCGAGGCAGCTGCGGCTGTGCCGAAAATTCGCGAACGGCTTGCGCAACTGAATGTGGATGTCCCCTTGATTGGCGATTTCCATTTCAACGGGCATAAATTGCTCACGGAATATCCAGCCTGTGCAGAAAGTCTGGCAAAGTTGCGCATTAATCCGGGTAATGTAGGCAAAGGGGTGAAGCGTGATGAGCAGTTTGCTCAACTGATCGAGATTGCCTGCCGCTTTGATAAGCCCATTCGCATTGGTGTGAATTGGGGGAGCCTGGATCAAGCACTGCTTGCTCGCATCATGGACGAAAATGCGCGCCGCGCTGAACCTAAAAACGCCGTTGAAATCATGCGTGAAGCAATGGTAGCTTCCGCTCTGGAATCCGCTGCCCAAGCGGAATCTCTGGGACTAGCGGACGACCATATCATTTTGTCGTGCAAAGTTTCTGGCGTGCAAGACTTGATTGCCGTTTATCGTGACTTGGCCAGGCAGTGCGATTACCCGCTGCACCTGGGGTTGACCGAAGCGGGCATGGGCAGCAAAGGCATTGTGGCTTCGACTGCTGCATTAGCCGTGTTGTTGCAAGAAGGCATAGGTGACACGCTGCGCGTTTCATTAACGCCTGAACCCAACGGCGACCGCACGCGCGAAGTGATCGTTGCCCAGGAGATTCTGCAAACCATGGGGCTGCGTGCTTTCACTCCTCTAGTCGCAGCTTGCCCTGGATGTGGACGTACCACCAGTACGGTATTTCAAGAGCTGGCACAGGACATCCAAACCCATGTGCGCGAACGCATGCCGGATTGGAAGATGCAGCGTATCGGCGTGGAAAACATGACGCTCGCGGTGATGGGCTGTGTCGTCAATGGCCCGGGCGAGAGCAAACAAGCCAATATCGGTATCTCCCTTCCCGGTACGGGCGAAGATCCCGTAGCACCCGTCTATATCGATGGCGAGCGCGTCGTGACGCTGCGCGGCGAAAATATCGCGGCTGAGTTTCGGCAACTGGTTGATGACTATGTTGCACGTACCTATTCCCCGCGCATCTGAAATCGAACGATGAGCCAGACCTTGCAAGCCATTCGTGGCATGAACGATATATTGCCCGCAGACGCCGAGCTGTGGGAGCAGTTTGAAGAGACGATACGCGACTGGCTGCGCGCCTATGGCTACCGGCCCATTCGCATGCCGATGGTCGAACCGACGGGGCTGTTTCATCGTGCCATTGGCGAAGTCACTGACATTGTTGAAAAGGAAATGTATTCCTTCGTCGATGCACTCAATGGCGAGCAACTCACATTGCGTCCCGAGGGCACGGCCTCTTGTGTGCGGGCGGCGATACAGCATAATTTGTTGTACGAAGGCCCCAAACGCTTGTGGTACATGGGCCCCATGTTTCGGCATGAGCGCCCGCAAAAAGGCCGTTATCGCCAATTTCATCAAGTGGGCGTCGAAGCCATGGGGTTTGCTGGCCCGGATATTGACGCTGAGCAAATTGCGATGTGCGCAAGGCTGTGGGATGACCTTGGTTTGCAAGGCATTCGTCTGGAAATTAACTCATTGGGGCAGAGCGAAGAGCGTGCGCGGCACCGTGCCGATCTGATTGCTTATTTTTCCGGTCATGCAGCATTGCTGGATGCGGACGCACAGCGGCGCTTGCACACTAACCCGCTGCGCATTCTGGATACGAAAAATCCGGCGATGCAGGATTTGGTTAGTGGCGCACCGCAGTTGCTCGATTATCTCGGCGAAGTATCGCTCAAGCATTTTGAGGGCGTGCAGCAACTGCTTAAAGATGTTGCCATTCCCTACCGCATTAACCCGCGCCTGGTGCGCGGACTGGATTATTACAATGGTACCGTGTTCGAGTGGGTCACCGATGAGCTGGGTGCGCAGGGTACGGTCTGTGCGGGCGGACGCTATGACGGCTTGCTTGAACAACTCGGCGGCAAGTCGGCACCTGCCTGTGGGTTTGCCATGGGCATTGAGCGCCTGTTGGCGCTGTGGCAAGATCAGGGCCATCGGCATGAAACGCCGGCGCCTGACGCCTATCTGGTACATCAAGGTGAGGCGGCTGGACGATTTGCGTTCCGCATCGCCGAACACTTGCGCAGTAGCGGCTATGCTATTCAGCTACATTGTGGGGGGGGCAGCTTTAAATCACAAATGAAAAAAGCCGATGCGTCTGGCGCGCCGTTAGCACTAATAGTCGGCGATGATGAGACGGCGGCAAATGCCGTGAGCGTCAAACAATTGCGCGAACCGCGTGAACCTATGGCTTCTTCAGCGGTCGCTGCTATGCCACCCGTTTCACAAGTACGTGTGCAGTTTGATGAGCTTGCCGATCACCTCGGCGAAGTTCTTTTTACGACGGAAGACGATTTTACGGAAAACAATCATGGCAACTTATGATCTTGAAGAGCAGGAACAACTCGCTGAACTGAAAACCTGGTGGCAGCAATACGGCAATCGCATGACTGGCATTGCCGTGGCGCTCGCGCTGGCGGTAGCAGCCTGGCAAGGGTGGCAGTGGTGGCAGCACCAACAATCTGCCAAAGCGTCAGCGATTTATTCTGGCTTGCAGCAAGCAGCCGGGCAAAAAGATGCAAAGCGGGTAAAAGAGTTGGCGGGCGAGTTGATCGAGAAATATTCTGGCACCAGCTATGCTGGCATGGGTGCGCTGATTGCGGCACGTATTCAGGTCGATCAAGGCGACCCTAAAAATGCGCGTGTACAGCTGGCCTGGGCGGCCGACCACGCAAGCGACATCGGCCTGCGTGCATTGGCGCGCATGCGGTTGGCCACGGTTCTGCTCGATGAAAAGTCTTACGATGAAGCGCTTAAACAGCTGGCTGTTGAACCGCCCACGCCTTTCGCCGCGCGCTATGCGGATGTTCGCGGCGATATCTATGTTGCCCAAGGCAAATCTGCCGAGGCAGCCAAGGCGTATGACGATGCGCTAGCCAAAATCGATGCGGCAGAAAAAGTCGAGGAGGTTGCACGGCATCAGGCTTATCGCGAGCTGGTACAAACCAAACGTGATGCACTGGGAGTTTCTTAATGAGGGTGTTCTTGAAGCCCTTGCGCTGGTTTGGGCAGATTGGATCATTGAGTCGCTGGCCCGTATTGGGTTTCGGTGTCACGCTTTTGTTGAGTGGCTGTGTTTCGCTGGATAGTCTGAACAAGCTGAATCCCTTTGATAGCAGTGCCCCCAAAGTAAAATTAAAAGAGCTGCCTGCGCTTGATTTCAAGGCGGATCCGCGCAACCTTTGGCAAGCAAACATCGGCAATGCGGGTAGTTATAGCTTGGCCCCGGCGGTGGTTGCGGGGAGTGTTTATGCCGCTGCCGCCGATGGCAGCCTGGCGCGGTTTGATGAAGGCAAACAGGTTTGGCGCGTGGCAACGGGGCAGACCATATCGGGTGGTGTTGGCACCGATGGGAAATTAGTTGTGGTCGGTACGGCTAAAGGCGAGGTGCTGGCGTTTGATGCAGTTTCAGGTAAGGAAGCCTGGAAGGTTCGCGTGAGTTCGGAAGTGTTAGCGCCGCCTTCATTGGCGGATGGCTTGGTGATCGTACGTTCGGGCGACTCGCGCGTGGTTGGTCTGGAGGCCGCCGACGGCAAGCGCCGCTGGATGTATCAGCGGAATATTCCTGCGTTGTTATTGCGCTCATATGCCAGTGTGCTGAATACGGGAAAGCTAACCTATGTTGGGTTTCCAGGAGGCAAGCTCGTGGCGCTGGCTAATACCAACGGTGCGGCTGCATGGGAAGCCACTGTGGCAACACCGAAAGGGGCCACTGAATTAGAGCGCATCACGGACGTGATGAGCGCTCCCGTGATGGAAGGTAATGCGGTGTGTGCGGTTGCCTATCAGGGCCGGGTCGCTTGCTTTGACGCCAGTAGCGGCAATAACTTGTGGTCGCGTGAAATGTCGTCCATTGCTGGCCTGGACACGGATAGTAAACGAGTGTACATCACCGACACGAAAGGCTTGGTGTCTGCGCTGGATAAAAACAGCGGGGCGAGTGTCTGGCAGCTCGACAAGCTGGTGACACGCAGCCCTACTCGGCCATTGGCCTTGGGTGAGGTCGTTATTGTGGCCGATAGCCAGGGTTTAGTACATGCATTGCGCAGTGATAACGGCAGCCTTGTGGGCCGGACAAAAACAGATGGAAGCGCGATTCGTACGGATCCTGTGCGTTATTCCACCGGGTTTGTGGTGCAAACGATTAATGGGGGTATTTATGCCATGGCGGTACGTTAATCGATGAAACCTACTCTGGTTATTGTTGGCCGGCCGAATGTGGGCAAGTCAACGCTTTTCAACCGCTTGACGCGTTCACGCGATGCCTTGGTTGCCGACCAGCCGGGCCTGACGCGAGATCGGCATTATGGTCACGGGCGTTTAGGAAGCAAGCCTCATCTGGTCGTGGATACCGGCGGGTTCGAGCCACAAGCCAAAGAAGGCATCGTGCACGAAATGGCGCGGCAGGCCGAAGCGGCGATTGCAGAAGCCGATATGTTGTTGTTTGTCGTCGATGCGCGCGCGGGGCTTACGCCACAGGATATGGTGATAGCGGATTTGCTGCGACGCAGTGGTCGGCCTGTGTTGCTGGCCGTCAATAAAGGCGAGGGCATGGATCGTGCCGTTGTTAGCGCTGAATTCTATGAGCTGGGTTGCGGGGCGCCCTGCGTGATTTCTTCCGCGCACGGCGATGGTGTGCGCGAGCTGGTTGAGCTGGCGCTAGCCCCTTTTCCTGACGAGACCGATGCGGGCGACTCTGCGGCGGCAGGCCCCCGAGTCGCAATCGCTGGGCGGCCTAATGTGGGGAAGAGCACGCTGGTCAATACCTTGCTTGGCGAAGAGCGTGTCATCGCATTTGATATGCCGGGCACCACGCGCGATGCGATTGAAATTTCTTTTGAGCGCAATGGCAAGGCTTATACCTTGATTGATACCGCAGGATTACGGCGCAAGGGGCGGGTGTTTGAAGCCATTGAAAAGTTTTCCGTCATAAAAACCCTGCAAGCGGTTGAAGAGGCGAATGTGGTCGTGCTGATGGTCGATGCCAGCCAGGATATCTCCGATCAAGATGCCCATATTGCCGGATTTTGCGTGGAGGCCGGGCGCGCCCTGGTGGTGGCCGTCAACAAATGGGATGCGATTGATTCCTACCACCGGGAACGGGTTAAGGAATCCATTGAGCATAAGCTTAATTTTCTAGGCTTTGCGCATGTGCATTACATCTCTGCCAGCAAGGGGCAGGGCATAGGCGGTGTTTTAGCTTCCGTCGATAAAGCCTATGCCGCAGCGATGGCGAAAATGGCGACGCCCAAGCTCACCCGGGTACTCATCTCGGCGGTTGAAAAGCAGACGCCGCCACGGCATGGCTTGTTTCGTCCCAAGCTGCGCTATGCGCATCAAGGCGGCAGCAACCCGCCGATTATCGTGATTCATGGCAACATGCTCGAACACATCCCCGCCTCATACACGCGCTTTCTTGAGCGCTACTTTCTTGAGGCGTTCAAGCTGCAAGGCACGCCCTTGCGGATTCAATACAAAAGCTCTAAAAATCCGTTTGCCGATGAACGGTAACTGCTGAAAAGTCGGCGCTGCTGGCACGGCGCGGAAAAATCGTTTACATTGTTCACTTGAACTTAAACAACCCGAATCACCTAAAGGATGCAACCATGAGTAATAAAGGGCAAATGTTACAAGACCCGTTTTTGAATATTTTGCGTCGCGAGCACGTTCCTGTCGCTGTCTATTTAGTCAATGGCATTAAATTGCAAGGACAAATTGATTCTTTCGATCAATATGTGGTGTTGCTGAAAAATACCGTGACTCAAATGGTCTATAAGCACGCCATCTCAACGATCGTGCCTGTGCGCGCAGTAGATCTGTCACTTGAGGCTGATGCACCTGATTGATGCGCATCGGGATGTGTGCTGTCCCCACTGTTGCGCCAGCTTGCCTGCTGGATACTCTGACTATTGATGTTTGATCGCCCTGCCAGCGGTGAAAATGCCGGTGCCAAGACACTTGCCGTCGTCACCGGCAAGTGTGCGTGGCCTAGGTGAAAAACAACTTGAAACCGATCGTCGCCTGCTGGGTCGGCGCGTTGCTTTTTTAAAAGAGCGGCCAAGCTGCTTGAGCGCCAACGTGCTGTTCGTCGCAAGTCACGCTAGTGGCCAGCGTGCCGCCCATGTGCCGCAGTTGGTCGTGTGGAACAAGATTGATCTTACAGCGACAAATCAGGGGCTTCTAGAGGAGGGATGTGGTAACATTTCTGCCGTTCGACTCAGCGTAAAAGCAGGCGAAGGCTTGCCGCTCTTGCGCCATGCGCTAGCTGAGTTTTCATATGCCCATCGGGTGTCGGATGCATCCAAGCCAGAGATCGATATGCTGGCTGACGATACGATGGCACCATGATTTTAATTTTTCCCTATACCTCATCTAACGGCAGCAACCAGATACTGCGTACTGCGCTAAACTAAATTAACGGAGCTATTTCACTGTGATAACCGGTATTTTGATGTCGCTTAACGATCATGGCTGGGGTAATAAGCCTGAGAGCGGAAAAGGCGGAGATAAACAAGGGCCACCTGACTTGGAAGATTTATGGCGCGACATAAATCGCCGTCTATCTGGCGTTTTCGGCAATAAAAATTCAGCGCAACGCGGCCAAAATGGCAGCAACGGTCCGAATGGACCGAGTGGTGGCAATAGTGGCGTACCCAGCTTCAGTCCGAAACAGTTTGGCGGCGGCTTGGGCATCATTGCGGCGTTGGTCGCTGTCGTGTGGCTGGGCAGCGGTTTTTACACGGTAGACGCATCGCAGCGCGGTGTGGTGCTGCAATTCGGTGCGTTCAAAGAAACCACCGAGCCGGGGCTTCGCTGGCGCTTACCGTGGCCTATTGAATCTCACGAGGTGGTCAATTTGACGGGCGTACGAACAGTCGAAATTGGCTATCGGGGCACAGAAAAAAACAAGGTGCCGCAAGAAGCGCTCATGCTGACAGACGATGAAAATATTGTGAGCGTGCAATTTGCCGTGCAGTATTTGTTAAAAGACCCCAAAGCCTACTTGTTTAAAAACCGTAATCCCGATGATGCGGTGACGCAAGCAGCGGAGACCGCAATTCGCGAGATTGTTGGCAAAAGCAAAATGGATTTTGTATTGTACGAAGGGCGCGATCAGATTGCGGCAAATACGCAAAAGCTGATTCAGGAAATTCTCGACCGCTATGAGACAGGTATCCAGATACGTTCGGTCAGTATGCAGGGTACCCAACCGCCCGAGCAGGTGCAGGCCGCGTTTGATGATGCGGTTAAAGCCGGGCAGGATCGTGAGCGGGCCAAGAACGAAGGCCAGGCTTATGCCAATGATGTCATTCCGCGTGCGCGTGGTACGGCTTCCCGCCTGACGGAAGAATCCAATGGCTATAAGCAGCGCATTATTGCCACAGCCGAAGGCGATGCATCGCGCTTCAAGCAAATTCTTGTCGAATATAAAAAGGCCCCTGAAGTCACGCGTAGTCGTATGTATCTGGATACCGTGCAGCAGGTCTATGCCAATACCAGTAAGGTGATGATTGATGCCAAGGGGTCCGGTAATTTGTTGTATTTACCACTGGATAAACTGATGCAAGCGACGGCGGGTGTGGCTGTTACGCCAACGGAGGAGGCAGCGAGCGCTCCGCGCGGCGTGCCACCAGCGCCGACTATTGCCGCGCCACCGCAGCTTGAGCGCACAGCGCCAGGCGATGGCCGCTCGCGAGAAACAATGCGCTCGCGGGAACGAGGGGAACGCTGATGCAACGCTCATTATCTTTTATCGCGACAATTTTCTTTGGCTTGCTGGTGCTCGGTTCAATGACTATCTTTACGGTAGATCAACGCCAGTATGCGATTATTTTTCAGTTGGGTGAAGTCAAGTCGGTGATTTCCGAGCCTGGTCTGGTTTTTAAATGGCCCATGATTCAGAATGTCCGTTTTTTTGATAAGCGCATCTTGACGCTTGATTCGGCGGAGCCAGAGCGTTTTCTGACGGCTGAAAAAAAACCGGTGCAGGTGGACTCTTTCGTTAAATGGCGCATCCACAATGTGAAGCAATACTATATTTCCGTGGGTGGCGATGAGGCGGTGGCGAAAACCCGGCTGATGCAAACAGTCAATTCAGGTTTGCGTGAAGAGTTTGGTCGGCGCACGGTGCACGATGTCGTTTCGGGCAAGCGCGAAAGTATCATGGTTGAGGTGCAAAAAAAGGCCGATGCGGATATGCGTGCCATTGGCGTGGAAATTGTTGATGTGCGCCTCAAACGTGTGGACTTGCCGCCAGAAGTTTCTGAATCGGTTTACCGTCGCATGGAAACCGAGCGCAAGCGGGTAGCGAATGAATTACGTTCGCAAGGTGCTGCCGATTCAGAAAAAATCCGTGCGAATGCGGACCGGCAAAGCGAGATCATCATTGCCGAGGCCTATCGCGATGCGCAGCAGATCAAGGGCGAAGGGGATGCTAAAGCCGCCTCGATTTACGGGCAGGCCTTTGGTGCCAATCCCGAGTTCTATTCTTTCTATCGTAGCCTGGAGGCGTATCGTGCCAGTTTCAAAAACAAGAGCGATTTGCTGGTCATCGAACCGAATTCTGAATTCTTCAAATATCTGAAGAATAGCGGGCGTGGAAAGTAGTCAGGCGTAGCGACTGTCGGCCATGTACAAGACATTGTTACTTGCTTTTGCGTTGATGCTGCTCGTCGAGGGTTTGCTGCCGTTTTTGGCACCACACGTCTGGCGTGACATGTTTCGTCGATTGACTGAATTGGCCGATGGTCAAATTCGGTTTATTGGCTTGTCATCAATGGTGCTTGGCTTGCTCTTGTTGATCTTATTTCGTTAATCAGTATGGGAAATCGTCGCTGGCTGTTGCCTGAGTCAATCGAGGATGTGCTGCCGCGCGAGGCGGAGCACATCGAAACCCTGCGCCGCCGTCTCCTGGATGAATTTTCCAGCTATGGTTACGATTTGGTTATGCCGCCAATGCTCGAATTTGTTGAGTCATTGTTGCCTGGCAACCGCAGCGATCTCGATCTGCGCACTTTTAAACTGGTGGATCAGATCTCTGGCCGCAGCATGGGCGTGCGTGCTGACATCACACCGCAGGCTGCGCGCATTGATGCGCATATGCTCAATCGCTGCGGAGTCACGCGGCTTTGTTACTGTGGTAGCGTATTGCATACCCTGCCAGCATCGTTTGCTGCCACGCGTGAACCCATGCAAATTGGCGCTGAACTCTACGGGCATAGCGGGCTGGAGGCGGATATTGAAATCGTCGGGTTGTTAGCCTCGGCCTTGAGCTTGTGTGATATTCAAACCGTGCGGCTTGATTTTGGTCACGCGGCTATCTTCAATGCACTGATAGAGTCTGCAAGTCTTCCTGCAGAGCTCAGGCAGGAGGTATTCAGTGCGCTACAGGGTAAAGATATTCCGGCATTGCGCGAGTTGCTGGCCGCCACTGCCGAGCCATTGCGTTCTGCTTTATTAACGCTGCCTGATTTACAAGGGGACGCGCGTGTGCTGAGCGAGGCTGCGCAGCGTTTGCCCGCATTGCCAGCGATTACCGCAGCCCTGAGTGATTTACAGCGCATGGCGCATAGCTTGGGCAATTTATCCATCGGGTTTGATTTAGCCGATTTGCGCAGCTATAACTACCATACGGGCGTGGTCATGGCGGCTTATTGTGCAGGCAGTGCGGGTGCATTGGCGCTGGGTGGGCGATATGATGGATTGGGTGCCGCTTACGGGCGTGGGCGTCCCGCGACGGGGTTTTCCATGGATTTACGTGAGATTGCGCGCCTGACGCCGAATGGAAAACGGCGTGGTGGTGTGCTGGTGCCCTGGCCGGAAAATGATGCGGTGCATGCTGAAGTGAAGCGTTTGCGCAGTGCAGGCGAGCGCGTGGTATTTGCCTTGCCGGGACACGAAGGCTCTTGGCGGGAATCAGATTGTGATCGGGCGCTTGTTTTTCGCGCGAATGAATGGATCGTTGAACCTCTGAAAGAAGATTGAAATGGCCAGAAATGTTGTAGTTATCGGGACGCAGTGGGGCGATGAAGGCAAGGGCAAGATTGTCGATTGGCTGACGGATCATGCTGACGGCGTGGTGCGCTTTCAGGGCGGACACAATGCGGGCCACACTTTGGTCATCGGGGGTAAAAAAACCGTGTTGCATTTAGTCCCTTCCGGCATTTTGCGCCCTGGGGTTACGTGTTATATCGGCAATGGCGTTGTGCTGTCACCCGATGCCTTGCTTAAAGAATTGGACGAGCTCAAAGCGGCAGGCATTGATGCGGAATCGCGCTTGAAGCTGTCTGAAGCCTGTCCGCTGATTTTGCCTTACCATCAGGCAATTGATATTGCGCGTGAAGCCGCTCGTGGCAGTAACAAGATTGGTACCACCGGGCGGGGAATCGGGCCGGCTTATGAAGACAAAGCGGCGCGGCGTGCGCTTCGGCTACAGGACTTGACCAAGCCTGATCGCTTTGCTGAACGGCTGGCCGAGTTGCTCGAATATCACAATTTTGTGCTGCAGAATTATCATCGGGCAGAGCCGGTGAATTTCCAGAAAACGCTGGATGAGACCATGGCGATTGCGCCTCGCCTGGTAAAAATGATTGATGATGTACCCCGTGCGCTGTATGACCAGCACAAGGCCGGCGCGAACTTGTTGTTTGAAGGCGCGCAAGGCACCTTGCTGGATATTGATCATGGCACCTATCCGTTTGTTACCTCTTCCAATTGCGTGGCGGGCGCTGCTGCCGCTGGTGCGGGCGTAGGGCCCGGCATGCTGCATTATGTACTGGGCATTACCAAAGCCTACACCACGCGTGTGGGCGGCGGCCCTTTTCCGACGGAGCTCTATGATGCCCTGGATAAGCAGGATCCGGTCGGCAGACACATGGCAACCAAAGGCCATGAGTTCGGCGCGACGACGGGTCGTGCCAGGCGTTGCGGCTGGTTCGATGCGGCGGCACTGAAGCGTGCGATTCAAATCAATGGCGTATCTGGGTTGTGTATTACCAAGCTGGATGTGCTGGATGGGGTAGAAGAGTTGAAAATCTGTACAGGCTACCGCATCAATGGATATATTTCCGACATTTTGCCCGTAGGCGCTGATGAGCTCGCTTGCTGCGAACCGATCTATGAGTCATTGCCGGGTTGGTCGGGCAGCACTGTGGGGGTCAAGACGTTAGACGGTTTACCCGCTGAGGCTCGCGCCTACATTCAGCGCATGGAATCGCATTGTGGGGTTCCTGTCGATATGATTTCCACCGGGCCGGATCGGGAAGAAACCATCGTACTGCGT
Source organism: Rugosibacter sp. (assembly GCA_011620215.1). GTDB lineage: Bacteria > Pseudomonadota > Gammaproteobacteria > Burkholderiales > Rhodocyclaceae > Rugosibacter. Next base: position 5,271 of record WOZP01000209.1, on the reverse strand, counting down.
CATCCGTTTCTTCAATAAACCTGCGTAAGCAATGTGCAGGTAACAAGGGTCGCTTTTGCGACCCTTGTGTTTTACTCGAGTAACCTTTTGCATGACGATGAACCCTTTGACTCTCGCTGATTTTGACTATGCGCTGCCGCAGCGCTTGATCGCACAAGCGCCATTGTCTCAACGCTCGGCCAGTCGGCTGCTAAATGCCGGTGGAAAGACGCTGTTGGATCAACGTATCTCTGATTTGCCCAGCGTGTTGCAGCCGGGTGATTTACTGGTCATGAATGACAGCCGCGTGATGCATGCGCGGCTTCAAGGCGTCAAGGCCACAGGCGGGCAGGTGGAGGTTCTGGTTGAACGTATCTTGAGCAGCAATGACGTGCTGGCGCAAGTACGCGCGAGTAAATCGCCCAAGACGGGCAGTCGGTTGATTCTTGAAGGACTGCTCGATGTCGAAGTCCTTGGCCGCGAGGGAGAATTTTATCGCTTGCGTCTGCCAGGCGATGCCCTGGAAACGATCGAAGCGCATGGCCGTTTGCCTCTACCACCTTATATCGCGCGCGCGGCGGTAGCGCCGGACGAAACACGTTATCAAACGGTTTATGCGCGCGAAACAGGCTCGGTGGCTGCACCGACGGCAGGGCTGCATTTCGATGAAGATTTACTCGCCAAGGTGCGCGCGCAAGGTGTGACAATCGCTTATGTCACACTGCATGTTGGGGCGGGAACCTTTCAGCCAGTGCGCACGCAAACCTTGGCCGAGCATCATATGCACACCGAGCGATATACGATTTCGCCCTCAACTGCCGAAGCCATTGCCGCGACAAAAGCGCGCGGCGGGCGTGTCATCGCGGTGGGCACGACCACGCTGCGCGCACTGGAGTCGGCTGCGACAGGCCGCGATGTAAAAGTCGGCGCTGGTGAGACGGCGATATTCATTACGCCGGGCTTTGAATTTCAGGTGGTGGATGCGTTGTTGACCAACTTTCATTTGCCAAAATCAACCCTCTTGATGCTGGTCTCCGCATTTGCCGGCGTGAAAGAAATACGTGCCGCCTATCGCCATGCCATTGAGCAGGGCTATCGCTTTTTTAGCTATGGAGATGCGATGTGGTTAACCCGCAAGCCAGTGCCATGAATTTTGAACTGCTAGCGCAGGACGGCGCCGCGCGTCGTGGCCAACTGACTTTGACGCATGGCGTTGTGGAAACGCCTGTCTTTATGCCGGTTGGCACCTATGGGACTGTCAAGGCCATGGCTCCCGATGAGTTGGTGGAGATGGGTGCGACGGTGGTATTAGGCAATACCTTCCACCTATGGTTGCGTCCCGGGCTGGAGGTTATCGCGGCGCATGGCGGTTTGCATCGTTTCATGGCATGGGAGCGGCCGATTCTTACCGACTCGGGCGGCTTTCAAGTGTTCTCTTTGGGCGAATTGCGCAAGATTTCAGAAGAAGGCGTGCACTTTTCGTCCCCCATCAATGGTGATCGACTATTTTTAACGCCGGAAATCTCGATGCAAATTCAACAGGTGTTGAATTCAGATATCGTCATGATTTTCGATGAATGCACGCCTTATCCTGCGACGGTGGATCAGGCGGCACAATCGATGCGTCTCTCGCTGCGCTGGGCGCGTCGCTCACGCGATGAACATGATCGTCTCGGTAATACCAATGCGCTGTTTGGCATCGTTCAAGGCGGCATGCACGAGTCATTGCGCGATGAATCTCTCGCGGGGCTGGCCGAAATCAATTTTGACGGATTCGCCATTGGCGGTTTATCCGTCGGTGAGCCGAAAGAAGAGTTTTCGCGCATTCTGGCGCATACCGCTCCTCAGTTGCCGCGTGATAAACCGCGTTATCTCATGGGCGTAGGTACGCCGGAAGACCTGGTGTTTGCCGTCAGCCAAGGCATTGATATGTTTGATTGCGTGATGCCCACACGCAATGCGAGGAATGGCTGGTTATTTACTCGTCGAGGCGATATCAAAATAAAAAATGCGCAATACAAGGCCGATACCCGCCCACTGGATGAAACCTGCGCTTGCTATACCTGCCGCAACTTCACGCGGGCTTATTTGCATCACTTGCATCGCTCAAGGGAAATTCTCGGTGCACGGCTGAATACCATACACAACCTGTTTTATTACCAGGTGCTCATGGCGGAAATGCGTGACGCGATCACGACAGGCGCCTTCACTGAGTTCGTTCGTGGTTTTCACCGGATGCGCGCAGGCGAGCAGGTATAATCAATCGCATTTGGCCGATCTTGGCCGATATCCATTTCAGTAAATCTAGGAGAGTTTTGTGTTTATTTCAAATGCGTATGCCCAGGCGAGTAGTGCAGCAGCGGATCCACTCGGTGGCTTGATGGGCATGCTGCCTATTTTGCTCATGTTTATTGTGTTGTGGTTCTTGATGATTCGTCCACAGATGCGCAAAGCCAAAGAGCAGCAAAAAATGATTGCCGAGCTCGCCAAGGGTGATGAGGTGGTGACTCAGGGTGGAATCGCCGGACGTATCAGTCGGCTAGGTGAGAATTATCTGGGCCTGGAAGTTGCCGATAGCAAAGAAGGCGCCATTGAAATCACCGTACAAAAATCAGCTGTTGCGGCCTTGTTGCCCAAAGGTTCCCTGAAAAATCTTTAATTTGCCGCATGGCCTGACATCACCCTGATGTCAGGCCCTGGCTTTTATCTGGTCTGCACATATGAACCGTTATCCGCTCTGGAAAAACATTCTGGTATTGATTATTGTGGTCTTTGGGCTGGTCTATACGATCCCCAACTTTTTTGGTGAAGCGCCAGCGGTTCAGGTGACGAGCGTTAAAGCCACCATCAAGGTGGATACGGGACTGTTGGCAACGGTCGAGACCGCACTGCAAGCTGCAGCGGTCAAGCCTACGGCACTCACCATGGACGGCAACAGTGTGCGTGTGCGCTTGGCGGATACAGATACGCAACTCAAGGCAAAAGATATCGTCGAGAAAGCGCTGAACCCTGATCCTGCCAATGCAAGTTATAGCGTCGCCTTGAATCTGGTGTCCAATTCACCCGCATGGCTTACCAGCATCCATGCCTTGCCAATGTATTTGGGCCTGGATTTGCGCGGTGGCGTGCATTTTCTGCTGCAAGTGGATATGAAAGGTGCGCTAACCAAGCGTCTTGATTCGATCAGCGCCGACTTGCGTAGTTTGCTGCGCGAAAAGGGCATTCGTCATAGCGGAATTGAGCGCGACAAGCAGGGTATCACCATTCGTTTTCGCGATGCCGATACGCGCAATCAAGCGCAGGTATTACTGGCAGATAGCCAACCTGATCTTGTCTTGGCTAATGTTCAGGAGGGTGCCGAATTCAAGCTGGTGGCCACATTAAAACCTGAAGCCGGAAAACGGATCCAGGAATATGCGATCAAGCAAAACATTGTTACCTTGCATAACCGGATCAATGAACTCGGCGTTGCCGAACCGGTGATACAGCAGCAAGGTGCAGACCGCGTCGTCGTCCAGTTGCCGGGCGTACAAGACACGGCGAAAGCGAAAGACATCCTGGGCCGTACGGCCACGCTTGAAGTACGCATGGTGGACGATGAGGCCAGCAATAACCCGAGCATCATGGCGCAGGCGGCGATTGGGCAACCGCCGGTGGGCACGGAATATTATGTTGAACGCGGGGGACGTCCCTTGCTGGTGAAAAAGCAAGTCGTGTTAACGGGTGAGCGCTTAACAGATGCCCAACCCGGATTTGACGGGCAGACCCATGAACCGGCCGTGCATCTAGTGCTGGATGCTGCCGGCGCAAGAATTTTCCGGGATGTGACGCGAGAAAGCGTTGGCCGACGCATGGCGATTTTGCTGATTGAAAAAGGCAAAGGCGAAGTGGTCACCGCACCGGTTATTCGTTCGGAAATTGGCGGCGGACGAGTGCAAATTTCAGGCCGCATGACCACCAATGAAGCCGCCGATGTCGCCTTGCTATTGCGCGCTGGTTCACTCGCAGCACCGATGGAAATTATCGAAGAGCGCACTATAGGCCCCAGCCTGGGCGCAGACAATATTGCCAAGGGATTTCATTCCACTCTGTGGGGTTTTACTGCCATCGCGGGGTTCATGATGGCGTATTACCTCATGTTTGGTGTTGTCTCGGTGATCGCGCTATCAGCTAATCTACTGTTGCTGGTGGCGTTGCTCTCGCTGCTGCAAGCGACGCTGACGTTGCCAGGCATTGCTGCCATTGCGCTGGCATTGGGTATGGCAATTGATTCCAACGTATTGATCAACGAACGCATCCGCGAAGAGTTGCGCAGTGGAAGCACGCCGCAAGCGGCCATAACGGCAGGTTACGAGCGGGCTTGGGCGACGATTGTTGATTCCAATGTCACCACTTTGATCGCTGGTATCTCCTTGTTGGTTTTTGGTTCAGGTGCGGTGCGCGGTTTTGCGGTGGTGCATTGCCTGGGTATTTTGACATCTATCTTCAGTTCGGTCGTGATTTCCCGTGCGTTGGTCAACCTGATTTATGGCCGCCGTCGCAAGCTTGAAGGCCTGTCGATTGGCCAGATATGGAAGTCCAGTAGCAGCAAGGCGTAAGGATTAAATGTGATTTACAAACCGGCCAACCTGACAGCCTAAAGACGAGAGATAACAATGGAATTTTTCCGCATCAAAAAAGATATTCCTTTCATGCGCCATGCCTTGGTGTTCAACGTCATTTCGTTGATCACTTTTTTGCTGGCGGTGTTTTTCCTGGTAACGCGCGGCTTGAGCTTCTCTATTGAATTCACCGGGGGGACGCTGCTTGAGGTGAGCTATCCGCATGCACCCGCGCTGGAAGGTCTGCGCCACCAGCTGGAAGTCGATGGCTTTACGGATACCCAAGTGCAAAACTTTGGCTCGTCACGCGATGTGCTGATTCGAGTACCGCCCGCTAAAGGTGAGGGACAAGAGGTCAGCTCATCCAAGGTGGGCGAGCGGGTCATGGCGTCTTTGCTAAAAGTCGGCGTTGGTGATGCGGCGGCAAATGGCACAATGCAAGCCAACAAGCCTGAACTCAAGCGTGTTGAATTTGTCGGGCCCCAGGTAGGCAAGGAGCTGGCATCCGATGGCGCGCTGGCGTTGCTATCGGTGGTGATAGGTATTGTGGCTTATCTGGCATTGCGGTTTGAATGGCGTTTTGCGGTGTCTGCCATCATCGCCAATTTGCACGACGTGGTTATTATTCTTGGTTTTTTTGCGCTGTTCCAGTGGGAATTTTCGCTGCCGGTGCTGGCTGCCGTGCTGGCCG
>WOZP01000100.1 GCA_011620215.1 Rugosibacter sp. | reverse complement strand
AGGAGAATGAAATGGACCTGCTCAATAATGAAAAACGCTATGGATCGCTGTCTATCGGCCTGCACTGGCTGATGTTGCTGCTGATCGTCGCGGCGTATGCCACGATAGAGCTGCGCGAATTTTTTCCCAAGGGTTCCGATCCCCGGGAGGCGCTGAAAATGTGGCACTTCATGATCGGTTTGTCCGTTTTGCTGCTGGTTGTCGTGCGCCTGGCGTTGCGCCTGGCCCGCCCAACCCCGCGCATCGAGCCGGCGCTGCCGAAGTGGCAAAAAATACTCGCCGACCTCATGCAGGTGCTGCTGTATCTGTTCATGTTTTCCATGCCGATTCTGGGCTGGCTGGTGCTGAGCGGGGAGGGCAAGCCGATCCCGTTTTTCGGCCTGCAACTGCCCGCATTGATAGGCGCGAATAAAGATGCAGCCAGCCTGTATCAGGAAATACACGAAACCATAGGCACCATCGCCTATTTCCTGGTTGGCTTCCATGCGGCGGCAGCTTTGTTCCATCACTACTTTGTGCGGGATAACACACTCAAGCGGATGTTGCCTGGACGCGACTGATCCGTTACGCATAAACCCGATCCGCATGAATGCAGGGCGGCAGGCCGTTGCCACTACAATGGCGCAAATGGACACCCCTCACGCCCCTGGTCAGATTCATCTGGATCGCCGCAGCCAGCCAGCCAGCGTGCGTATCAGTGGCGACTGGACGCTGGCGCGCTATACCGTGCTGCAAGGCGAACTGGCTGCGCTCGAAGGCCAGCTTGACGACAGCATCTCGGTGGATATGGCGGCTCTGGGCGAACTGGACACTGCCGGTGCGTCGCTGCTTGCCCAACTGCTTGGCGCGCAAAGATTGAGCGACTGGGCAAAAGCGCAAGAGACCTTGCCTGCCGCACGCCGTGCGTTGCTGCAAACTGTGGGCGAAGCCATGCAAAGCTGGCGTGCGCCTGCGCCGGTGCGTCAGACAGGCGCTATCCGCGCCTTCTTTGCACACATCGGCAGCGCGATGGAAAAGGTGGCGCGCCAGGAGTGGGCGCTGCTCGGTTTCATCGGCCTGACGCTGGCCACGCTGGTTTATGACCTGTGGCATCCGCAGCGCTGGCGGCTCACGCCCCTGGCGGCGCAGATCGAAGAAACCGGCTGGAATGCCATCCCTATCATCGCTCTGCTGACTTTCATGGTGGGCGCTGTGGTGGCGTTTTTGGGTTCGACGGTGCTGGTCGAGTTTGGTGCCGGCATCTATACGGTCAATCTGGTGGCATTTTCATTCCTGCGCGAATTCGGCGTGCTGCTCACCGCCATTTTGCTGGCTGGCCGCACCGCCAGCGCATTTGCCGCGCAAATCGGGTCAATGCAGGCCAATGAAGAGGTTGATGCGATTCGCATACTGGGGCTGAATCCGGTTGAGCTGCTGGTGTTGCCGCGTGTGCTGGCCATGCTGATTGCGCTCCCGGCGCTGACTTTGGTGGCCATGTTTTCCGGCCTGCTGGGGGGGGGCGTGGTTTGCGCCATGACGCTGGACGTGTCACCGACGATGTTCATCAACATGGTGCATGATAATGTCGCCGTGCGGCATTTTCTGGTGGGCATCGCCAAGGCCCCGGTGTTCGCTTTTTTGATCGCGGTGATCGGCTGTGCCGAAGGTTTCAAGGTCACGGGCAGCGCGCAGTCGGTTGGCGAACACACGACTTCCAGCGTGGTGCAGTCAATTTTCATGGTGATCCTGGTCGATGCGCTGGCGGCGCTGTTTTTCATGCAGGCCGGCTGGTGAATACCCCTGCGCCGCAGCTTGCCGAAGCAGAAGTGGTGATCCGCGTACGCGGCGTGTGCAACCGTTTCGGCAAGCAAACCGTGCATGAAGGCCTCGACCTGGACGTGCGGCGTGGCGAGATTCTCGGCGTGGTCGGTGGCTCGGGCACGGGTAAATCAGTCTTGCTGCGCACCATCATCGGCTTGCGCCGTCCGCAGGCTGGCCAGGTGCAGATCCTGGGCGAGGATTTTCTTGCGCTGTCCGATGAACATCGCGTGCGTATCGAACGCCGTTGTGGCGTGTTGTTCCAGAGCGGCGCACTGTTCTCTTCGCAAACGCTGGTGGAGAATGTCGCCATGCCGTTGATCGAGCATGCGGGGTTTCCGCGCCCGGCGGCAGAACAACTGGCTATCGTCAAGCTGGCTCTGGCCGGCTTGCCGGCGGATGCCGCGCATAAATATCCCGCCCAGCTTTCCGGTGGCATGGTCAAGCGTGCGGCGCTGGCGCGGGCCTTGGCGCTGGATCCGGAAATTTTGTTCCTCGACGAGCCCACTGCCGGCCTGGATCCCATCGCTGCGGCAGCGTTCGACCAGTTGCTGCTCACCCTGCGCAATGCACTCGACCTGACGGTGTTCCTGATTACCCACGATCTGGATACGCTGTACACGATCTGCGACCGCGTCGCCGTGCTGGCGCAAAAAAAAGTCCTGGTGGTTGGCGATCTGGATGAAGTGGCCGCCACGGATGACGCCTGGGTACAGGATTATTTTCACGGGCCGCGCGGACGTGCGGCGCAACAGGCGGCCGCGCATGGCCGCCAAGGCCAATAGGGGATAGAACCATGGAAACACGGGCTCACCATGTGCTGATCGGTTTATTTACCGTGCTGGCCATCATTGCCGGTTTGGTGTTTGGCTTGTGGCTTTCGCGGTCCAGCCATACGCAGGCTTACCGCAATTATGAAATCGTCTTCAAGGAGTCGGTGACCGGCCTGTCCGAGGGCGCTGCCGTGCGCTACAGCGGCATCAAGGTCGGCTCGGTCACCAAGCTAATGCTCGATCCGCATGACCCGCGCCGGGTCATCGCGCGTGTGCAGATCAACGCCAATGCGCCGGTACGCACTGACACGCGCGCCAAGCTGGCGATGTCCGGTGTGACGGGTATCGCCACGATCCAGTTGAGCGGCGGCGCGCCAAACTCGCCACCCTTGCAGGCCAAGCCCGGCCAACTGCCGATCATCGTGGCCGAGCTTTCACCGCTGGCCAAGCTGCTGGCCAGCGGCGAGGACATCGTCAGCAACATCAACCAGATGGTGGTCAATACCAACCGTCTGCTGTCCGACGACAACATGCAGCGCGTGTCGCGCACCCTTGAACACATCGACCAGGCCACGGGCGCGATTGCCGATCAGCGCGAAGATATCCGCCTGCTGCTGCAACAGCTTGCCGAGGCCAGCCGCAGCGCCAACACTGCCTTGCAGGAGGCGGAAAAACTGATGCGCCAGGCCAATGGCCTGATGGATACGCAGGGACGCTCCAGCATGGCCTCGCTGGAGCGCGTTACGGCGAATCTTGACCAGTTGTTGCAAAACAACCATCAGTCGCTGGAGAGCGGCATGCAGGGGCTGGGCGAGTTGGGGCCGGCGATCCGCGAACTGCGCCAGACGCTGGAATCCGTGCGCGCTATCACGCGGCGGCTGAATGAAAATCCGTCCGGCTATCTGCTTGGCCGTGACAAGTCAAAGGAGTTTGAACCATGACCTTACGCCCCTGCCTGATGCTCGCCGCCAGTGCATTACTCAGTGCATTACCGAGTGCCTGCTCGATCATTCCCAAGCCGGAAGCGGCGGCGGTCGTGTACCGCCTGCCCTCTGCAATAACGCAAATAACGCAAGCGGCGCCGCCCGCCGTCCCGTCAAAGCCGACTTTCTCTTTGCGTATCGCCGTACCGAAAGCGACCACCATGATTGATGGCATGCGCATCACTGTGCTGCCGAATAGTGACCAGGTGACCGCGTATAAAGGTGTGCGCTGGAGCGAGCGTGCGCCTGTGTTGCTGCGCAATCGGTTGTTTGACGCTTTTCAGGCCACCGGCGAAGTGGCTGCGCTCAGCGTCGATGACAACAACCTGGATGCGGATATCGAGTTGGCCGGCATGCTGCGCAGCTTCCAGAGCGAATACCACGACGGCCATCCGGTCGTTGTTATCCGTTACGACGCCTTGCTGACCAGCGCCAGTGCGCACCGCATCATCGCCTCGCGGCGCTTTGATGTGCAGGTGCCGGCCGATGGCGCAAGCGTGGCGCAAGTCGTGCGCGCTTTTGGTCAGGCCGGTGACCAGCTCGCTGCACAGGTCGTGCCCTGGGTGCTGGCTAACGCGCCACGGGATGTCCCGGATCGGTAAGTGGCCTTGGCGGTACGCAGGGTACGTATCGGGGCGATCGCCGTCCCGCCATCCGCTACGGCGAGGAGAGCGTTTTTTGCTCGACCGCCCTGTAGCGCAGTTGTTTCACCAGCACCGAGTTTACGTTGCCGCCAGCGCCGCCTCTGGCGTGAGGATGCGGAACAGGCCGAGCAAACGGTCGCGCCGTGCCAGTTTGAGCAGCGCCTTGTCGGCCGTCACCAGCCATTCGGCCGCGCCATCGCGGGCGGCTTCGAGAAACTTCTGGTCATCCCGGTCCTGGCA
>WOZP01000155.1 GCA_011620215.1 Rugosibacter sp. | reverse complement strand
ACCGCGCCAGCGGTGCTTGCGTCATCACCGTGCCCACGCCATCGCGGGTAAAAAATTCCATCAGCATCGCGCCATCGGATTGACGATCAAGAAAGTGGACACGTCCAACGCCCGCGCGACACGCCCGCACAGCACTGGGCAAAACGCGTGCAATTTCGGGTGCCTGCGCCTGCAAATATTTGCCCGCAATTTTTTGCGCTTCATCTGCCGTTAGTGCATCAATCAGCGCGCCTTTCGCACTCACCACACCAGCTGCATCACACAGATAAATCAGCTTGTCTGCCTGCACCGCGACAGCTACCGCTTCGGCCACCTCTTCCCAAGCCAGATTAAAAATTTCGCCCGTAGGCGAAGCGCTAATCGGCGTAATCAGCACCACATTTTCTTGCGCCAGATCGGCCTGAATTTCTTCGGCGATCACCTTTCGCACAGCGCCCGTATACTGAAAATCAATCCCATCCACCACACCCACTGGCCGTGCAGTGACAAAATTGCCCCCCGTGACGCGCAAAAAAGCACCCGCCATCGGTGTATTGGGCAAGCCTTGTGAGAGCAACGCTTCAATTTCAATCCGCGTTACGCCCATGGCACGCTTCACACATTCCAGCGCTTCGCCATCGGTCACCCGCAAGCCTTTATGAAACTTCGGCTCCAAGCCCCGCATGCGCATTTCAGCATCTATCTGTGGGCGCGCACCATGCACGAGCACCAGCCGTATGCCCATGCTATCCAGCAACGCAATATCATGAATAAGCGCTTGCGCTGAGCCGGTTTCCAGCACCTCGCCGCCAAATGCAATGACAAACGTGCGCCCACGAAACGCATGGATATAGGGCGCAGCCTGACGCACCCAAGCCACTAACCGCGCATCAGTATCGGGTTGTGCGCTACGGATATCCAATGTCATTTTTTACCTTTCTTGCGAGGGGATTTTTTTGCGGACTGATCATTATTTTCTTGAGAAAACTCGCCTGTCATCCATTCTCCCACGACTTTCTGTTTTCGCTCATGCCTGAGTTCATGCTCTAAACGTTCGCACACGGTTTGCAAAACTTTCACACGGGCGTAGTTTTTATCGTTCGACTCAACCAGTGTCCATGGCGCCGTCCCCGTGCTGGTACGCTCTACCATGTCGGAAGCGGCTTGTTGATATTGCGGCCACTTTGCTCGGTTGCGCCAGTCGTCATCGGTGATCTTGAAGCGTTTGAAGGGCGTCTCCTCACGCGCTTTAAACCGCGTGAGCTGTTCTTCTTCGCTGATCTGCAACCAGAACTTGATCACAATGGCACCGGCCGCAGAGAGCTCGTGCTCGAAATCGTTAATCTCGCTATATGCACGCAACCAGTCGCGTTCTGAGCAAAAACCTTCAATTCGCTCGACCAGCACGCGGCCATACCATGAACGATCAAATATCGTGATGCGGCCGCAGCGCGGCACGTGGCGCCAAAAACGCCACAAATAAGGTTGTGCACGTTCTTCTTCTGTTGGCGCTGCAATGGGAATGATCTGAAAATTCCGCGCATCCAGCGCGCCTGCAATGTGGCGTATCGCACCGCCCTTGCCTGCGGCATCCACGCCTTCAAACACGCAGATCAGCGAACGCGCCTTAAACTGCGGATCACGGGTTAATTCAGCAAGCCGCCCCTGCCAGTGCGCGAGTTGATCTGCATAGGCTTTATCGTTCAGTTTTTTGTTCAGATTCAGCGCCGAGAGCACACTGCGGCCATCAACGCTAGGCCGCGTCTGCGGAGCAACAGGAGTGTCCTGATTGTCCCCCGAGGCCAGTCGCTGGCGCAGCGAATCAAGCAGCACCTGGCCGACGGTCAGTGAACGGTAGTTATCATCCTCGCCCTCAACAATAATCCATGGTGCCCAGGCAGTGTTGGTCATGCGCAAGACATGGCCGGCCACTTCTTGCAGCTGATCGTAACTCTTCAGGCGCTGCGCGCTCCCCGGGGTCACGCGCCATGCCGTGTGTGGATCGCTTTTCAGCGCTTTCAAGCGTTTTTTCTGCGCGTCTTTGCTGAGATGGAACCAGAACTTCAGCACCAGCGCGCCCTCATTCACCAGCATGGCCTCAAAACGATTGATCTGGCCAATGCGCGCATCCAGATCAGTCAAGGACAAGCTGCCTTTCAAACGCTGCCGAATCGGATCGGAATACCACGAGCCAGCGAAAATCCCCGTCCGTCCCTTGGGCGGCAACGCACGCCAGTAGCGCCACATGGCGGGGCGATCGCGCTCTTCATCGGTGGGTTCAGCAAAGGCAAGCGTCTGCAAGAAATGTGGATCCATCCAGTCATACAGCACATTGATGGTCTCGCTTTTGCCGGAAAAATCCTGCCCGCTGATGAGAATGATGACAGGAATTTTTGCCGTCTCTTTCAGATCGAACTGTGCATCCAATAACGCAACGCGTAAATCCGGCACTAGCTTGCGCCAGGTTTTTTTGTCGATCGTGTGGCCTATTTCTGCGGATTCAAACATGCGCCTCCCTAGTCTGTCTTTATAGATCGCCCCAAAGCGCCATGATCGCCGCCAGCGCAGCAACGCCCGCCGTTTCAGTGCGCAACACGCGCGGCCCCAGCCGAACGGGCTGAAAACCAGCGGTGGTGGCGGCGGATAATTCACCCTCATCAAAGCCGCCTTCCGGGCCAACCAGCAAAGTGATCGGCTCCGTTGGCAAAACAGGAGTCGCCCGCTGGCGAAGCGATTCGGTTGCGCCAGGCGCACAGATGAAACGACATTCCACTGCATTTTTGACAGCCTGCCCCAGATAACCCGGCAACTCAACAATGGGCGCGACTTCAGGCACGCGATTGCGCCCGCTCTGCTCGCAGGCGGCGATGGCGATGTTGCGCCAATGGGTCACACGTCGTGCGGCGCGTTCGCCGGAAAGACGCATCACGCTGCGCTTGGTCATGATGGGTTGAATCCGCGCAACACCCAGTTCCACGGCTTTTTGCACGACCCAGTCCATCTTGTCGCTGGCGGGCAAGGCTTGCACCAGCGTGACATGCAGCGGCGACTCGTTATCACGTTCATTAAACTCGGTGAGTGTGGCAAAAAGCGCGGGTTTGGATGACTTGCCTGCAGGCGAGAGCGTCGCCAGCCATTCACCACCACGCCCATCGAACAGAATCGCCGTGTCACCAGCGCCGACTTTTAGAACATTGATCGCGTGATGGGCAACTTCGGCGGGCAACTCGACCGTCGCACCGAAGCTCAATGGACTGGGGCAGAAAAATCTGGATATCATGATGCTGCGATTATCCTCAATATCTGGCGCGCGTGCATGCTGTCGACACTTTCGCTCAGTGGTGGAGAAATCCTTTTCCTGATTGACGATGAGGCCACGGCCTGTGCGTTAAAATCATTCGTCTATGTCCGCCTCCCCTCAATTCATTCATCTTCGCCTGCACAGCGAATATTCCATCAGTGACGGCATAACCCGCCTTGATGAAGTCATCGCGCGCGCCGCAGCCGATCGGCAACCCGCGTTAGCGCTAACCGATCTGGCCAACCTGTTCGGCATGGTCAAGTTTTATTCCGCCGCGCGCAACCAGGGCGTCAAACCCATTATCGGCTGTGATGTGTGGATTGATGATGAAACTGCGCTCGCTACAGAGACCCGCAGCACCCCTGCGCGGCTGTTGCTGCTCGTGAAAAATCCGACAGGTTATTTGCGCCTGTGCGAGCTGCTATCGTCTGCCTATCTTGCGCCACGCCGTCATGGCCGCGCCGAGATTTCACTCACACAACTAAGCCAGGGCGATAATAGCGGCCTGATTGCCTTGTCTGGCGGGCCTCTTGGCGATGTCGGCTTATGGCTTGCTGCAGGCAAAGTCGCTCAGGCAGAAGAACGCGCACGGCTGTGGGCGAGGCTGTTTCCGAATGCGTATTACATCGAAGTGCAACGCCCTGGTGGAAAAACAAATGCAAAAGATCCTGCCTCAACCGAAAACCAGCTGGTTCAAACCAGCGCTGATTTAGCCGCACGCCTGGGCTTGCCCTTGGTCGCTACTCATCCTGTACAGTTTTTGGATGGGGACGACTACAAAGCGCACGAAGCCCGCGTGTGCATTGCGGAAGGCTATGTGCTGGGCGACAAGCGTCGGCCAAAAAACTACAGCCCGGAAAACTATTTCAAGACTCAGGCCGAGATGGTGGCGTTATTCGCCGATCTGCCCGAGGCAATTGAAAACGCGGTGCACATCGCACAGCGCTGCAATCTGACACTGGAACTAGGCAAAAGCCGCTTGCCAGACTTTCCTACACCCCATGGCGAACCGTTGGAGGCATTTCTTGCCAGCGAATCTCACGCGGGTTTAGTGAAGCGACTGGAACTGCTCTACCCCGATGCAACCCAGCGCGAGACGCAACGCGCAACTTACGTTGAACGACTGGATTTTGAAATCAAAACGATTATCCAGATGGGCTTTCCTGGCTATTTTCTGA
>WOZP01000084.1:1352-4486 GCA_011620215.1 Rugosibacter sp. | reverse complement strand
ACCCCGAGCACTTCATTTTCTGGCTGCAGAATGCTCAGGTTGGCGCCAGCGCCTGAGCCCAGTTCCAGTACACGGCAGCCGCTGATCGCATGCGTTTTTTTCAGTTGGGCGATGGTGTTGCGAATGTGGTCGCGTTCGCCAAAATCCACGGTGAGTCTTTCAAAACTGTAGTTCACGGCTGTCATTTAAAGCTCCCGAAATTGGTTTGACGATTCAAGTGGATTCAAGAATATGTCTCAAGCGGAGGGCAAAGGCATCGAATGACAGGGCGCTAGTCACTGCACGGTGGCCATTGAGTGCAATGGTTTTTGCATAGGCAGTGTCTGATAACAAGCGCGCACAGTGATGGGCAAAATCATCATTCGATTCGCCCACGAGGATGTCTTGCCCTGCAACAAAGTAGTTGTTCCAGCCCTTGAATGAATAGCCGCTTGCGACGACAGGGCGTTGGTGAGCGCAGGCTTCTGGGACTTTAATGTTTGATCCGCCACCAGACAACACAGGCACAACACAGACAGCAGCTTCTTTATATGCTGCATCCAGATCGTCAACATAGCCGTCGGCAGCGCAGTTGGGCGCGGCATTCCAGCGGCGCAGATTGTCAGGCGTGGCTTTGCCGACAATTCTGAAGCGGGCTGATGGATTTTTGGCAAGAATTTTCGGCCAGATATGGGCTAGAAAATGATCCACCGCGCTGATGTTCGGCTGCCAGGACATGAAGCCCACAAACAGCAGCGTTTTGCCGTCAGACGCCGAGTAATCGGCCGGGTGCTGGGGGAAGGCCGGCATGTTGCTGAGTAGCCCGCCTTTTAGCTGGGGAAAGGCTTTTTGGTCGCGCTCACAAACAAACAAGAAAGTCGCGTTTTTGAGGCGTGCTGTTTTCAGGCGCGCCTTAATGATGCGTTGGTTAAGCCATTTGATTGTTTCTTTGAGGAGGGCACGCGGGGAATTCAAGAGCGACCATGAAATGCTGTAAATCGGGTCGTCGAAGTCGATGAGAAGTGGTTTATTGTCGGGTAAATTGAATTTCAGGTAAGGCGTGATGTAACGGCAAACGATGTAGTCGTATTGGTCGAAATCGATGGTATTGATAAGCAGGGTTGAGAGCCGTTTTGAGGGCAGCCCACACCAGGCGCGATCCAGCAGATTTTTCGGCACATAGTTGAGATGGAACAGCTTGCCGCTACCGAGTTCTGCGGGCAGGTCAGTTGTGGTGTTAGGGGAATCGGTTTCAGACAACAAGACCACATCCGTTGTGGCGTATTGACCAAGTGCCTTGAGTAAAAAGTGCGTTCTTTGCCCTGCACCGTAGTTGGTGCATTGCGGGTCGTGGTAGGTTAGCAAGAGGGCTCGCCGTGGAGTTTGGGGCAAAGTCATGGCTTATGCCGCCGTCCCACCAGCGCCGACTTTTTGATGGTTTACAGGGCGGCTGTTCATCGCTAGGTTTTTTCCGGTTTGTCAGTATTCAAATACTTGAGCTTGAGATATTTGAGATAAACCGTATCCCGCACATATTTGCCGAGTATCCGCCCAGGTGCGCCATCGCGCCAGCCGCCGTAGAGCAGGTGCCAGCGCGCCCAAATCAGCCAGGGGTAAGCGTAAATTTTCAGCCAGGAGGATAACTCGCTCTTGGCGTGCATGTCTTCTGCGGCGAGCTTTGTGTAGAGGCCGATTTTTGCGTAAAGGTCATCGATGCTGTCGCAGCTGTAATGCAGGATGGGTTCGTTGATCTGACCGATCCTGGCGCCGTCGAGCTGTAGTTGTTCGTGGATGATGCGGCTGCCGCGATGGCTTAACCGCTCGCGCTGAAACAGGCGAACGATGAATTCGGGTGTTTTGACGGGGTAAAAATTGCGCACGGGTTGCCCCATGAAAAACCAGTTTCTGCGGATGGAAAATCCGTCAGGGGTTGCTCCTGCTTCGGTTTGAAACTGGGTGTTTTTTAATTGCTGCAAACGTTTGCCGAGTGCTTCTGAAACGACTTCGTCAGAATCCAGCGCCAGTACCCACGGCTGGGTGCAGTGGCTTTCGGCAAAAATGCGCTGGTCGCGAAAGTTGTCAAAACTGCGCGTGAGAATGTTGGCGCCAAAGCGGCGGGCGATGCTCAGTGTTTGGTCTGTGCTGCCTGAATCCACAATGAGAATTTCATCCGCTACCTGCTGAATGGAGGCGAGCACCTGCGCCAGGCGGCGTTCGCTGTTATAGGTGAGGATGTAGCAGGAAAGCGTGGAAGGCGCGGTTGTCATCATGCGGTGAAGCGAGGCAGGCCAAAGTGGTCACGCAACTGGTTTGAAATGCGCTGATAGATGGCCTTGGGCTTGAGTTTTACAAAGTGTGCAAACGAGGGTGAATGTTGCACATGCTTGCGTGGAAAAAATCGCCCCAATAGACGAAAGTCATCATGCCGGGTGATCTGGCTGGTGTGTGTGAAGGGGTCAAAGTGGATGTTGGAGGCGTTGATGGTGGTGATTTGTATGCTGCCTTCGGCGGGTTGGTAGCTGACTGTCGGGGTGTGCAGCTTGCCTAGCGTTGCGCCAATGAAGGGTTCGTCCGCGAGTTGCAGTTTGTTGCGGTGAAATGAGCCGAGCAGTTCTTTGTGGTTTTCTACCAGGTCCAGCGCGGTGGCAAAAAAATGGTCGGTTTCGGCACCCTGGCGGAAATAAAAAACACCGGAATTCAAGGTGCGCATGTAGTCGATGCCGAGTTTTTTAATCACTTCGGCAATATCAAAGCCGTACCAGCGGCCTGAGGTGACTTTTCCACCCGGGCTGCAAAAGCCGGGGCTTTGGAATTTTTCCCAATGTCGGTCCATGTCGTTTTTGAGCAGTATGCAGTCGGAATCGACAAACATGGTTTCGTCAAACGGGCTGACTTCATTCATGCGCAACTTGTTGAGACAGCCGTGAAATCCGGGTTTGTTTTCCAGATAAACAATATGGTCGATGAACTTGCGGTAGTCGTCAGGAATCGGCATGGTACGGTCAGTCACCATGCAGACTGGCCGGTTGGGGTCATTGAGTTTTAACGAGAGCACCAGATTCATCGCCAGGTCAAGATAAAAGGGCGTTCCAGTGGCGAGGGTGATATAGCCTTGCATGTGTGTATTGTTGATGCGTATCGGGTGCGGTAATGGG
>WOZP01000084.1:0-1252 GCA_011620215.1 Rugosibacter sp. | reverse complement strand
AGATTGAGTAATTTGAGCGAAGGACCGCTGGGGTGCTTGTCGCCAATTTCCCATTTACGGACTGTCGACAGGCTGGTGTTCAGCACGGCTGCGAGTACTGCCTGGCTGAGGTGCAGTTGGTCTCGTAACGCACGGATCTGTTGGCTGTCGTACTCCGGCACCGGGTTGAGACACAGTGCATCGAACTTGCTCATCTTGCGTTTGTCGATGAAGCCGAGACGATGAAGGTCGCTGGCTGTTTCATGTACGGCTTCAAAAAGTCGGCTTTTGGCCTTAGTCTTGATCTTTGTTGTCATCGCAAATCTCCTGTAGGGAACCATCCTTAACCGCCTCGTCCAGTTGCCGATTCTTTTGGGCCAGCAATTGCGCGGCAATGTCTTGCAAAGCATCCAACTCATCGTCCGCGACGTTGGCGCGTTCATTTTTCTCGAACCCGAAAATGAAGAACCATCGGTCTCCCTTATTGGTTGCGACAAGTATTCGCGCACCGCCGCGTTTACCGCGACCGGCAAGCCCAATCCGCTTCTTCACGACACCACCACCGAGATCGGCATTAATCAAACCTTGAGCCATTTCTGCTACTGCATCGCAAAGCATGCGGTTGGTCAATTCAGTTTTGCGCATCCAGCGGGAGAAGTATCGTGTTTTGAATACGCGGTTCACGTTCAGGTTTCTATTGTGACACTAAGTGGCATGGTTTGTCTAGGCTTTGCAAGCCGATGATGATTGAAAGGTCTTACGGTTTTGCATTGGTTATGCGAGGGACATTTGAACATGGTGGACGAATAAATGTTTTTACCCCTCTCCCCTCGCGGGAGAGGGGCTTTTGGCGTGATATCCAAGATGTTTAGTTGCACCCGGTCATGCGCCACTGGGTTAGTTTATCCATAATAGTTGATTCCAGCCCTTCTGGCCGCCCGATCAAGTGCCAGCTGATTAATGACCAAAGCGTGAAGAACACCGCGCCGGAAAGTATGGCAGCGGCAAGCCCTAGTGATCCTAATGCTGGCGAGGCGATCATCCCTGGCAGCGGGGTGATCATGTAAGCCACCAGCCCATACATCAAGACAGCGCCGGCGAGTGGGCGGCCTATTGTTTTAAGGGCCGCGGCCATGCTGAGCTGACAGATTTCTCGCGTATAGAGCAATGTTACCAGCGAGCTGACGACAGAGCTGATTGTTCGTGCCATGGCAAGCCCGATCAGATGAAAGCCGGGGACGAGCGCAATCGCGGCGAGAATAAAGCTGGCAAA
>WOZP01000163.1 GCA_011620215.1 Rugosibacter sp. | reverse complement strand
CAGCGCCTCGCCGCGACGCCCTGATGCCTCAAGTTCACGCGCTCGGCGCAAAAGCGCTTCTGCCGGATCAGCAGCAGCATTCATCTCCTTGGTGCTATTGCTGATTTTTTCAGTAGCCGTGCCAACTGCCGATCCAGCTCCTGGCGTGGCATAACGCAGCCCCGCAGATTGCACCGTCGGGTTGCCACGCTGCGCTGAAATCATCAAGCCTGTAGCAGTGCGCGGCGCAGCTGCTCTGCTCGCGGGCTTCTCTGTCTTGTGAATTGTCACCAGCGCATCGCGATACAGCTTTAATGCGGCGTCATGCTGCCCCGCCACGGCCATTTTTCTGGCCTGCTGCAACAACTTATCGACACGATCCGATACGGGCTGCGAACGTATCGCCTGACCCCAGCTGCCCGCTGGCTGGGCAGCAATGGCAGCAAAATTTTTGCTGCCAGCGATCTCGCGGGCAATGATCACGTTATTGTTACGCATCGCCCAACGCACCGCATTTTCGCCATTGTCATTATTGATTTCGCCTTGTGCTCCGGCTTTGAGCAAAGCAGTTGCAATCCCGGCCTGCCCTTCTCTTGCGGCCATCATGAGGGGTGTTGAACCATTCGGCGACGGGGCATTCACCTCAGCGCCCTGTGTCAGCAAATAGCGCACAATGGCCTCGTGCCCGGCAAATGCGGCGTAGTGCAAAGCTGACCATTGCTTGCCTGGCCGGTTGACTTGCGCGCCCCGCGCAAGCAGCCAGCGCACTGCGTCCATCCGCCCTTTCCAGGCGGCGAGCAGCAGCGCCGTTTCGCCGTGGGCATTGGCTTGATTGACATCGGCGCCATGCCCCAGGAACAGGTCCATCATGGGAATGTTGCCTTCCCAGGCGCCGATCATCAGGCCGCTGCCGATCACATCCCCCGCGAAATCCGCTGGCAGCCCTTCCTCAAGCCAGACGCGCGCCTGCGCCACATCGCCGCGTTCAATAGTGACCGAGAAAGTCACCCGATCCGGAAGACCCGCCGCCCACGCCAAGCCAGCGGCCAACAGCAAAAAAATCGCAAGTCCTGTTTTCATGTCGCGCAGTATAAAGGCGGGGCAGCAGACACATGAGGTCACATGCGGCCACATGCGGCCACATGCGCGGCTACTGCTGCATTTGCTGCTGTGCAGCCTCCGCCCAGTGCTCGGTCGCGCGGCGCAAATCCAGCGTCATCGGGTAATCCGGGTTGCGGCCTTCACGCCGGACATGCATCGGGCCAGGGGAATGCCCATGACCCCAGAACCGCGCCATACGGCGGGATTCCGCCTCATTGGCATTGACGGGGAAAGTCTCGTAACTGCGGCCACCCGGATGCACGACGTGGTAAGTGCAACCGCCAATCGAGCGGCCGTTCCAGGTGTCCACCAGGTCGAACACCAGCGGGCTGTGCACGCCGATGGTCGGGTGCAGCGCCGAAGGCGGTGCCCAGGCGCGGTAGCGCACACCAGCGACATATTCACCCGGCGTGCCGGTCGGGTTGAGCGGTACCTGGCGGCCATTGCAGGTGAGGATATGGCGCGTGTCGTTCATGTGGCGCACCTTCACTTGCAGGCGTTCTACCGACGAATCGACATACCGCGCCGTGCCGCCAGCGCCGACTTCTTCGCCCAGCACATGCCAAGGCTCAATCGCCTGGCGCAGTTCGATTTCGATGCCGTGATACACCACCGCGCCATAGCGCGGAAAACGGAATTCGATAAAGGGAGCGAACCATTCGAAGGCAAAGGCATAACCGGCTTGCTGCAAATCCTGCACGACATCGTGCATGTCTTGCGCCACGTAGTGCGGCAGCATGAAGCGGTCATGCAGGCCGGTGCCCCAGCGGGTCAGGCGGCCACGATACGGCGTCTGCCAGAAGCGCGCCACCAGCGCGCGCAGCAACAGCATTTGCAGCAGGCTCATCTGCGCGTGCGGCGGCATCTCGAAGCCGCGGAATTCGAGCAAGCCTAAACGTCCGGCCGGACCATCGGGTGAATACAGCTTGTCAATGCAGAATTCGGCGCGATGCGTGTTGCCGGACAAATCAATCAGCAAGTTGCGCAGCAGGCGGTCCACCAGCCAGGGCGACAAGGTTTCCTCGCCGGGCTTCAAGCGCTCCTGCATTTGCTGAAAGGCGATTTCCAGCTCATACAGGCTTTCGTGCCGCGCCTCATCCACGCGCGGCGACTGGCTGGTGGGACCGATGAACATGCCGGAAAACAAATAAGACAGCGCCGGATGGTTCTGCCAGTAGGTAATCAAGCTCATCAGCAGATCCGGCCGCCTGAGGCAGGGTGAATCGGCAGGCGTTGTGCCGCCCAGCGTCAGGTGATTGCCGCCGCCCGTGCCGGTGTGACGGCCATCAAGCATGAATTTATCGGTGCCCAGCCGTGAGAGTCGTGCTGCCTCGTACAGCGTTTGCGTGTTTTCCACCAGCTCCGGCCAGGCGCTTGCCGGGTGGATATTGACTTCAATCACGCCGGGATCTGGCGTGATCTTGAACACCTTGAGGCGTGGATCATTCGGCGGCGAATAGCCTTCGATGCGCACGGGCAAAGCCAGGGCCGCAGCGGTTTTTTCCACCGCATCGAGCAGATCCACAAAATCTTCCAGCAGCGGTACGGGCGGCAGGAACACATGCAGCACGCCTTCCCTCACCTCGATGCACAAAGCGGTATGCACGATCTCATGCGGCGCGTATTCCGCCTTGATGGTTTTCACGGATTTCGGGGCACTGCGCACTTTGGGCAATACATGCAATGCACCGATCTCATCAAAAGGATCACGCGCAAACGACTCTTCCTGATCTTCAGGCGCCACCACCGGCAAGGAGGCCAGCGGCAGGCGCAAGCCCATGGGCGAATCGCCCGGCACCAGGTAAAGATGCTCACGGCGCAAAGGCCAGGGACTGGACAAAAAGTCGGCGCTGGCGATACGGCGTCCATTCCCGGGGCGGCTTTCATCCTTGGCTGGCGAGGCATGCACGGCCTTTAACGGCAGCACATAACCCACCACGGCACCCAGCCCCTTTTCGATCAAGGCTGCAATGCGCCGGCGCTCATCCGCCACCTTCAAATCGAGCTTGAGCGGATCAAAATTCTTCGGCCAGCGTTGTTCCTGATCAATGTTGTAGACCACATCCTCATACGCCGGAATCGCAAACCGGCTATCCAGCCCGAGCAGTTGGGTCAGCTGGTCAATAAATCGCTTGGCATCTTCCACAGTATGCGGCTTGGCAGGCGGCTGGATGGCGATGAGCTTTTCGTCATGCCATAGCGGATGGCCATCGGCACGCCAGTAGCAGCCCAGCGCCCAGCGTGGCAAGGGCTCACCGGGATACCATTTGCCCTGGCCAAAATGCACCATCGCACCGGGTGAAAAGGCCGCTTTCAAGCGCACCATCAGTGCGCGTGATAGCTCGCTTTTCTTGTCGGACAATGCGGTGAAATTCCACTCCGCGCCTTCCATGTCGTCAATCGACACGAAGGTCGGCTCGCCGCCCATGGTCAGCCGCACGTCATTTTTTTTCAGCTCGGCATCCACCTGATGGCCAATGTCCTGCATGGCCTGCCATTGCGCGGGCGTGTAGGGTTTGGTCACACGCGGGTCTTCATGGATGCGCGTGACCTGCATGGAAAAATCAAAATGCGTTTCGCACTTGCCGGTCGCGCCGATCACCGGCGCGGCGGATGAGGGCATCGCGGTACATGCCAACGGAATATGTCCTTCGCCGGCCAGCAGGCCGGAGGTCGCATCCAGACCAATCCAGCCGGCGCCAGGAATATAGACTTCAGTCCAGGCGTGCAGGTCAGTGAAATCCACCTCTGTTCCCGAAGGGCCATCCAGGGCTTTGACGTCCGCCACCAGTTGGATCAGATACCCCGAAGCAAAACGCGCCGCCAGGCCGCAATGGCGCAAGGCCTGTACCAGCAGCCATGCCGAATCCCGGCAGGAGCCGGATTTGAGCTCCAGCGTCTGTTCAGGCGTTTGCACGCCCGGCTCCATGCGCACGATGTAGCTGATGTCGCGCTGCACGCGCTGATTAATGGCGATCAGCATGTCAATCGTGCGCATTTTCGGCTGGATCAACTCGCTCTTGGTGCGCGCCAGCCAGGTTTTGAAAATCGGCGCGACCGGTTCGGTTTCGAGATACGGTGCCAGTTCGCGTTTCAGTTCTGGCGGGTATTCAAACGGATAATGCTCGGCCTCTTCCGTCATGAAGAAATCAAATGGGTTGATCACCGTCATGTCGGCGACCAGATCGACGGTAATTTCAAGTTCCGTCGCCTGTTCGGGGAAAACCAGGCGGGCGACCCAGTTGCCAAACGGATCCTGCTGCCAGTTGATGAAGTGCGGCTCTGGCTGGATGTTCAGCGAATAACTCAGGATCGGCGTGCGGCTATGCGCCGCCGGCCGCAAGCGAATCTCGTGCGGCCACAATTTGACCGGGCGGTCAAAACGATAAACACTTTGATGATTCAAAGCGACGCGAATAGTCATTACATTTTCTCCACGGCGTCGCT
>WOZP01000150.1 GCA_011620215.1 Rugosibacter sp. | reverse complement strand
CTTAACACCTAAAATCACACAATGCGGTTTATTTTCTCTTGCCTGCTCAGCTTGAGCGCTCACCTTGCCTTGCTGCTCGCTCTGACATGGCTTTCCCATACGCCAGCACCCTTACCTTTAAACGTACCCATCAAAGCCACACTGCGCCGTGCGTCTGTAGCACCGAGCACTTTAGCCGACACAAAGACCAGCGTCCCGCAAAATCCCGAGACACCCCGAGACACCCAATCCGTCAGCACTGCCCCTGCCACCAGAACCAAACCAGCACCGAAAAATCTTCAGGGCCCTGCCCTGCGTCGCGCACAAGCCATGCTCTCGAAACATCTGTTTTATCCACCACTCGCGGTAACCCAAGGATTGGAAGGCGAGGTCGTGCTCTTGCTGACGCTGGATGCTACCGGCCATATCCGTGCCCTGGCAATTGCCAAGAGCTCGGGTCATGTGCTGCTTGATGAGGCGGCGCTCGATGCTGTACGCCATGTCGGGGCGTTGCCCGGCAACCCGCGCCAGACCCTGTTACCGGTCACTTTCCGCTTACAGTAATCACACTGGATTGTCGATGTCGATAAATTCGCATTCAATACCGCAAGTTTTGTTCAGCTGTTCTGCCAAGGCCATCACGCCATAACGTTCGGTCGCATGGTGACCTGCTGCCAGATACGCCATACCGGTTTCGCGCGCCAGATGCACTGTCTGCTCGGAGATTTCGCCGGAAACAAAAATATCGGCACCCGTCGCCAATGCTTCTTCAAAATAACTCTGCGCGCCGCCGGTACACCAGGCGATGCGTTTTATCGGACGAGTCGCTTCGCCTATCAATAAAGGTGTGTGCCCTAAGCTGCACTCAACGACAGCAGCCAAATCACCCGCAAAAGTCGGCGCTGGCGGGACGCCGAAAAAGCCAATGTCCTGCTCGCTAAATCGTCCTTCGATTGTCCAACCCAGACGTGCCGCAAGTTGCGCATTATTGCCCAGCGTCGGGTGAGCATCCAGCGGCAGGTGGTAAGCAAAAAGACTCATGTCAGCAGCAAGCAAGCTCGCCAGACGCTGACGACGATAACCGGTAATACGACCGTCTTCGCCTTTCCAAAACCAGCCGTGATGCACCAGCAGGGCATCGGCCCGACGTTTAACCGCCGCATCAACCAGCGCTTGGCTTGCCGTGACACCACAAACAACGCGGCGCACTTCTTCCCTGCCTTCCACTTGCAAGCCATTTGGGCAATAATCGCGAAAGCGCGCGGCCTCAAGCAGCCCGTCAAGCGTCATCCGTAGTTCCTCACGTTGCATTGTTTTCAACCTTTTCATTACCAAAGAGTTTAATTATGCGCCGTCTCTGGCTTACCTTCGCCCAAACCATCACTGTTTGTATCGCGCTTTTATTCACGATTAAAACACTCAAGCCCGAATGGCTGGCTTACTGGCCGAATTTATCGTCTTTGCCCGCGCCATCGGCCACCGTCGTCGAGGCCTCTGTGAGCCTTGCGCACCGCCCGGGCTCCTACGCCGATGCTGCGCAAAAGGCCTTGCCTGCAGTGGTCCATGTGTATACCAGCCAAGACATCAAGATACCGCGCCACCCCTTGCAGGACGATCCCGTATTTCGTCATTTCTTTGGTGACCGCCTGGGTGAAGGCTCTGCGCGCCGGTCTGGCCTGGGCAGTGGGGTGGTGGTCTCGCCCGAGGGTTATATTCTGACTAATTTTCATGTTGTTAATGGCGCAGATGAAATTGAAGTCGCGAGCAACGATGGGCACAAATACAAAGCGCAGGTGGTGGGTTCAGACCCTGAATCCGACTTGGCAGTTCTGCGCATTCCGGCCGACCATAAGCTGCCAGTGATTACCTTTGGGAATAGCGATACGTTGCGCGTAGGTGACATTGTGTTGGCCATCGGCAATCCATTCGGCGTGGGGCAAACCGTCACCTCAGGCATCGTGTCTGCACTTGGCCGATCACACCTGGGCATCAACACGTTTGAAAATTTCATTCAGACAGATGCAGCGATTAACCCGGGTAATTCAGGCGGCGCGTTAATTGATACGAATGGCAATCTGGTCGGCATCAATACCGCGATTTATTCGCAAAGTGGCGGCTCGATGGGCATTGGATTTGCCATCCCGGTATCGCTGGCTAAAAACATCATGGAAGAAATCGTGAAAAATGGTATGGTCACCCGAGGCTGGATTGGTGTTGAAGTGCAAGAGATTACGCCAGAACTGGCGGAGTCATTCAAGCTGCCCAGCGCCGAAGGCGCGC
The DNA here is from genome assembly GCA_011620215.1 of Rugosibacter sp. Taxonomy (GTDB): domain Bacteria; phylum Pseudomonadota; class Gammaproteobacteria; order Burkholderiales; family Rhodocyclaceae; genus Rugosibacter. Next base: position 20,538 of record WOZP01000150.1, on the reverse strand, counting down.
TGATTGCGGGTGTTGTGCGTGGCGCACCGGCCGAGCGGGCCGGCATTCAGCCAGGTGATGTGCTGCTTGATGTGGCAGGCAAACCCGTGAAAGATTCACAAGCGATGCTCGGTCTCATCGCGACGCTTGAACCCGGGAAAGTCGCTCGCCTCAAGCTCATGCGTGCGGGTAAAACCTTCAATGCGGATGTCACTATCACCCGGCGTCCGAAGCCGCCAGCTGAGGAAAACCCGGAATAAATCCTATCGCCCTGTATGACTTTAAGGTTAATACTTATGGCGAGCTATCGCCCGAAGTAGCCAGCGCAGGCTGGGTGATGAAGCTTGCCATGAAAACACCGGCTTCAAATAACAACCACATAGGCAAAGCCATCATGAATTGTGAAATGACATCGGGCGGCGTAAAAATTGCACCCACCACAAACGCCCCAACGATGACATAAGGTCGCCATTCACGCAGTTTTTCAACGCGCACAAACCCCATTTTGACCAGCACGATGACGATCACCGGCACCTCAAACGTGGCACCAAAAGCAAGAAACATGGTGAGCACAAATGAAAAATATTTCTCAATATCCGTCATCCACGAAACGCCCACCGGGGCGAACTTCGCCATAAAACCAAAAACCATGGGGAAAAATGCAAAGTAGGCAAATGCCATTCCCGTGAAAAAGAGCAAGACAGAGGCAATTAACATTGGTACGGCAAATTTCTTTTCGTGGGCATATAACCCCGGCGCAACAAATGCCCAGATCTGATACAGAACATACGGTAGCGCCACAAGAAAAGAAACCACCAGCGCGACTTTCATCGGCACTAGAAATACACCGACAACATCGGTGGCGATCATGGTGCCACCCGCTGGCAAAACGTGCAAAAGCGGTGCTGCCAGCAGCGAATAAAGCTCTCGCGCGAAAAATGCCATGGGAACAAAAACAATCAGCACGGCAATCAATATGCGAATCAGCCGATTGCGTAATTCAACCAGATGCGACAGAAAACTTTCCTGATCTTCCCGCATCAGGTGCGTTCCGTTGGCGTGGCAGGTGTAGCTGGTTTTGCCAGTTCAGCGGATGTTTTTTCAGACGACGCCGTGCCTGGAAAAGTCGGCGCTGGTGATACGGCGCGAAACAAGTCCTCTTGACGGACAGCCTCTTGAGGAACAGCGATATCCTCAGCCTTTAATCCGGGAGACGCGATTTTTTGCACGACAGCCGACGCCATCTCGGACTCCACTTCATGCATTTCATGGCGCACGGTAGACTCAGCCGCAACGATACGATCGGCCACATCTTGCTGCATTTTTTTCAATTCTTCGAGTTGCATTTCGCGGCTGATATCTGCTTTGACATCATTCACGTAGCGGCGCAACCGGCCAGACAAAAGCCCGGCCGTGCGTGCTACTTTGGGTAGACGCTCGGGGCCAATCACGATGAGCGCAACTACCGCGATCAACAATAGCTCAGAAAATCCGATATCAAACATGCAATATCAGCACCACAAAAAATCGGCAATGCATTCGCCTTCAACTACTGCCCCCATCAGGCTATAAAAAATCACAACTTGGATTGCTCGCGGTGCGATTCAACATCAATCGTCTGCCCCGTCACCTGCGCGGGAGGCTTGGTTGATGTGCTTTGCGTGCTGGCGTCATCTGCTGCACCATCTCTCATGCCATCTTTAAAGCCTTTAACTGCACCGCCCAAGTCGGAACCTATATTCCGCAACTTCTTGGTGCCAAATACCAGCATGACAATCACCAAGACAATCAACCAGTGCCAGATGCTCAAGCTTCCCATTATGTTCTCCTTGTCAAATCGTTCGCTGCTTAACGCTTTTTCAGCAAAGGGCCCAGTGGATCAGGGCCACCGAGTACATGTACATGCAAATGATACACTTCCTGCCCCCCCACACGGCCGGTGTTGATGACGGTACGAAAGCCATCATTCAAACCCTGGCTTTTGGCGAGCTCGCCCGTTTTGGCAAGCAGATACCCCAAGGTTTTCTGGTGGCTCATATCGGTCTCAGCCAAGGATCCAATATGTTGTTTGGGCACGATCAAAAAATGAACCGGTGCGGCGGGCTGAATATCATGAAAAACAAAAATCTCTTCGTCCTCAAAAATTTTTCTTGAGGGAATCTCTCCACGAATGATTTTGCAAAAAATACAGTCCATTGTTGCATCACTCATTTTTCTGCCCCACGACGTTTCTTTTCGTCGATACCAGAAATCCCTTCGCGACGACGAAACTCGGCCACCACATCATCAACACCGACATCAAATTGAGCAAGCAGCATCAAGCTGTGAAACCAGAGATCAGTGACCTCATGCACCAGATGCAAACGGTCGCCATCCTTGGCGGCCATAATGGTTTCAGCTGCTTCCTCGGCGATTTTTTTGCAGATCGAATCAATCCCTTTGGCATACAAACTGGCCACATAGGAAGAATCCGGTGCGGCAGTTTTTCGCTCAACCAGGATTTTTTGCAAACGATGCAACACTTCAAGATCTATCATTTGTAAATAGCCTCCGGTGCCTTGAGTACAGGATCAACTGCCTGCCAAATCCCCGACTCAAAACGCTGGAAAAAACAACTCTTGCGCCCCGTATGACACGCCATGCCTGAAACTTGCTCCACCTTCAACAAGACCGCATCGTTATCGCAATCCAGTCGGATTTCCTTGACCCATTGCACATGACCCGACTCTTCTCCTTTGCGCCACAGCCGATTACGCGAACGTGACCAATAAATTGCTCGGCCTTCGACTACTGTCAGCGACAATGCCTCGCGATTCATCCAGGCGAGCATCAAAACCTCGCCGCCAGACACTTCTTGCGCGATCGCCGGCACCAATCCCTGCGCATCCCATTTGACCGCCTCCAGCCAGGAAGTTTCATTCGCACAAACATCCAAGAGTTTACTCATAACCTCACCTCGACACCTTGTTGCCGCATGTATTCTTTCGCTTCACGCACAGTGAATTCACCATAATGGAAAATACTCGCCGCTAACACCGCATCGGCTCGCCCCTGTGTGACGCCATCTGCCAAATGCGCGAGACTTCCCACGCCGCCACTGGCAATCACTGGAATAGTAACGGCATCGGCCACTGCGCGGGTTAATGCTAGATCAAAGCCAGACTTTGTGCCATCACGATCCATGCTGGTAAGCAAAATTTCACCCGCACCCAGCAGCTGCACCTGCCGCGCCCAGTCAATCACATCCAGGCCCACATTTTTACGCCCACCGTGGGTAAACACCTCCCATTTGCCGGGACTTGTCTGCTTGGCATCAATTGCTACCACAATGCATTGCGTGCCGACTTTGGCCGCGGCATCAGCTACTAATTGCGGATTATTCACCGCTGCAGTATTCATGCTGACTTTATCTGCGCCTGCATTAAGCAAACGACGTACATCTGTCACCGCACGCACACCGCCGCCGACAGTGAGCGGAATAAACACTTGAGAGGCCACTGCCTCGATAATGTGCAAAATAATGTCACGCTCATCCGAGCTAGCCGTGATATCCAGAAAGGTAATTTCGTCCGCACCCTGTGCGTCATAGCGCTGAGCAATTTCAACAGGATCACCCGCATCGCGTAACGCGACAAAATTAACGCCTTTCACGACGCGACCGGCATTCACGTCAAGGCATGGAATAATGCGTTTGGCTAACATGGCTGGCAAACTAGATCGGCTTAGCGGCCAGAAAGCGAATCTGCCTCGGCTTGCGCTGCTTTGAAGTTCAGCGTGCCTTCATAAATTGCCCGGCCAGTAATTGCCCCCATGATGCCCTCATGCGCCACCTGGCACAGCGCCTGGATGTCTTGTAAGCCTGCCATACCGCCACTAGCGATCACCGGAATAGTCAGTGCCTGGGCTAGTTTGACGGTTGCTTCGATGTTCACACCGGACAACATGCCGTCCCGCCCGATGTCGGTATAAATCACTGCCTCGGCACCATAGCCTTCAAATTTCTTGGCTAGATCAATCACATCGTGACCGGTCAGCTTGGACCAGCCATCAACAGCCACCTTGCCCTCTTTTGCATCCAGCCCAACAATGATATGCCCGGGAAAGGCACTACAAGCATCATGCAAAAACCCGGGGTTCTTCACTGCGGCTGTGCCAATAATGACATACCGAATTCCATCATCCAGACAACGCGCTATAGTATCCAGGTCACGAATGCCACCGCCCAATTGCACGGGAATTTCATCGCCGACTTCGGCAAGTATCATCTTGATGGCAGATTCGTTTTTTGGCTTACCGGCAAACGCACCGTTCAGGTCAACCAAATGCAAACGGCGTGCGCCTTGTTCAATCCAATGCCGGGCCATGGCGGCCGGATCTTCAGAAAACACGGTGGCATCATCCATTTCACCCTGTTTTAAACGGACACAATGGCCATCTTTCAAATCAATTGCAGGTATGAGCAGCATAAAAATTAATTGTTAGAAAAGTTAGCAACAATGGGCAACGTAGTTAAATTCACAACAACGCCGACGCCTGATCAAGGCTGCCAGCGCATGAAGTTTTCCAGCAAGCGCAAACCCGCTTGCGCACTTTTTTCCGGATGAAATTGGACGGCAAAGATGTTCTCGCGCGCAATGGCGCTGGTAAAGGTAATGCCATGGGTAGTCTCCCCTGCAATGCAGGCAGCATCTTGCGGCTCAACGTAATAGCTATGCACAAAATAAAAACGTGTTTCATCGGCAATACCATCCCATAACGGATGCGACCGATGCGCCTCACTCTGCCGTACCTGATTCCATCCCATATGTGGCACTTTGAGCCGCGAACCATCAGGCATAACCATGGCCGCTTGCGGAAAGCGTGGCACACGCCCGGCTAAAACCTCAAGCCCCATGACATCACCTTCTTCGGCGTGCCCAAACAGCATTTGCAACCCGACACAAATGCCCAAAAAAGGTTTTTCAGCAGCAGCACGCATCACCGCATCGCGCAGATGCCGCTCAGTCAGCTCGCGCATGCAGTCCGGCATGGCCCCCTGTCCTGGCACCACCACGCGATTCGCTGCAGCAATTTCAGCCGCATCGGCGGTAACGCGCACAGAAGCATGGGGCGCCACATGCTCAATGGCTTTAGCCACGGAGCGCAAGTTACCCATGCCGTAATCGACCACTGCAACCGACATAGCCATCGTATTCATGCTTGAGTCAGAGCGAGCCTTTAGTCGAAGGAATAGCATCCGCAGCACGCACATCGGCCTCAATAGCCATGCGCAATGCACGGGCAAAGGCCTTGAACACGGTTTCTGCCTGATGGTGGGCATTCACGCCGCTGAGGTTATCAATGTGCAGAGAAATTCCTGCGTGATTGACTAATCCCTGAAAAAACTCATGAATCAAATCGACATCAAATTCACCAATGACGGCACGCGTAAAAGGCACGTTGAAAACCAGACCAGGGCGGCCAGACAAATCAACGACCACTCGCGACAAGGCTTCATCCAGCGGAACATAAGCATGTCCATAGCGGCGCAAGCCTTTTTTATCACCCAAGGCTTTGGCCAACGCCTGGCCGAAAGTAATGCCTACATCCTCTACCGTGTGATGTGCATCAATATGCAGATCTCCCACGGCGTCGATCATGAGATCGATCATGCCATGCCGCGCAATCTGGTCGAGCATGTGATCAAAAAATCCAACGCCGGTAGAGAGCTTGGCAACACCCGCGCCATCCAGATTGATGGCAACGCGAATACGGGTTTCGAGGGTATTACGAGAAACGTCGGCTTGCCGCATGGCAGTCTTCTACACGCAGTTGAACAAGAACAGCATGATACCATCGCCAAAGTTTCGTTTTCACGCATTATGCAACCTTACGATCAATCCTTACACCCCGACTAATCCATAAAATCATGTCCGAATTTTGGAGCGATATTGTCAAAAGGCTTACGCCTTATGTCCCCGGCGAACAGCCCAAGCTGGCCAATCTGGTTAAGCTCAACACCAACGAAAACCCCTATGACCCCAGCCCACGCGTGCTCAAAGCCATTCGCGGCGCCGTGGGGGAAAATTTACGGCTTTATCCAGACCCAAATGCCGATGCGCTGAAAGAAGTCATTGCCGACCACTTTGCTGTGACATCCATCAACGTGTTTGTGGGCAATGGCTCTGACGAAATTTTGGCGCACGTTTTTTTGGGCTTGCTCAAACATGACCAGCCAGTACTTTTCCCCGACATCACTTACAGCTTTTATCCTGTGTATTGCGGACTGTATGAAATTGCTTTTAACACCGTACCGCTGGCTAAAGACTTTTCCATCCGCATTGCAGACTATGACCAACCCAATGGCGGCATTATTTTTCCCAACCCGAATGCGCCCACAGGCCGTGCAATTTCTCTGGATGAAATAGAGCAGCTTTTGCAAATGCATCCGCATAAAGTAGTGGTAATCGACGAAGCCTATGTCGATTTTGGCGGGGAGAGTGCCATTCCCCTCACCCATCGCTATCCGAATCTGCTGGTCGTGCACACCTTCTCTAAATCGCGCTCACTGGCTGGTTTACGCGTGGGGTTTGCCATTGGCCATTCCGATTTAATTGAAGCGCTCGAGCGGGTAAAAAACAGTTTCAACTCTTACCCGCTGGATCGTCTTGCCATGACCGGCGCCATCGCCGCACTGGAAGACACCGCCCATTTTGAAAGAACCCGCAAAGCCATCATCCATACGCGCGAAAACCTGATATCCGCGCTGGAAGCACTTGGCTTTGAAGTACTGCCCTCGGTTGCGAACTTTGTCTTTGTCCGCCACCCACAGCACGACGCCGAAAAGTCGGCGTTGGCGCTACGCCAACATGGCATCGTGGTACGCCATTTCAAATTGCCACGCATTGAACAATTTCTGCGCATTACCATCGGTACTGATGATCAATGCGCAATTCTGCTCAAGGCTCTCGAGGAAATTCTGGCATAACGCTAATCCATGGCAATAAAAAACACCTACAGCGCCATTGCCTTGCTATTTTTAGTAACGACGACTTATTACGCACTCAACGCGCACGCTGCCAGCCCGGATTTTATCGCTGACCAAATCAAACATCGACAATCTTTGACCAACAATGATCATGGCGAGGAAGGCGTTAAATTTTCCTGCGGGAAAGAGCAATTGCATGATGTTGAACGCGACATGCTTGGCTATCTCACCCAACTGGGTATTGCTCCGGCACTCGTTAATCACACTTTTTCAGCCGATGCCGCGAGTTTAATCTTCCAACTGACAACGCCACCTGGTGATATTTCAACCGTTGATTTACGGTTTCGTCCTGAAATGGAAATTAGCGATCAGCTTATTTCCCTTCCATCCCGTCATGGAAAACCAACGACTGTGCTTACTGTTTCAGAAAAAGAAATTGTCTTGTCCCTTATGCAGCACGGTCGGCTTACCGAGTTTTCTGGTGACCAATGCAGCTTTCAGGTCTTTCGTGATCACGTGGGTATCCGTCAAAATATTGTTGCCTGGGCCGAAAATCTTGAATGGAACTGGCCCGATGGAAAGCGCGCTCGATGGAACACGCGTTATTGGAAAAAAGGAACGCCGCTACCTGACGTATCAATGTCAAAAGCAGTTGCAGACGCTTTCCTAAATCAGGAGAAATACTCTATCGGTTGCTATACGGCAACAAAATTGGTCATGATCCATGGCGTGCTTGATTACTACGCACGCATCAAAAACAGTCCTGCCAACTTAACCGAGATTGAACAACGGCTCATGGCGGGCGATAACGACCCCTTAGTACGAATCGAGCCACGTGCCGTCTGGGCCTTCGAAGAAGATTTTGACGCAAGCGAATTGTGGCAAAAAGGAAAATTGCTTGAAATGCGCTACAACATTCCTGCAAGAAATTTTGTGCCAGGTGATTGGGGATACTTATTAAATACCGATCCGATCACCGCCAAAAAAATCGGCTATGAAGGATCCAATGCCATTTATCTTGGCCGTGGAAAATTCGATGACTACTACAACGACCACAATCATTCCTATCTGTTCCGGGAAAAACTCGATGAAGTCTACCAATGGCGCAACAAGGTCTTTAGTCGGCAGCGCGATATTGCCAAAGTCCGCCCATTGACCGAACGTGACATTGAAAAACTTGAAGCAACCCCTGAAAAAGGCGGACTTGTCATGGATATACGGGTTTATTTCCCGCCATTTTCGCCTCGTTCAGCGAATGTCCATTAGGCCGGAAACGTGAGACTTCGCCTGTAGAACAGCCAGCCTGTGCAAAGGAAAGTCGGCGCTGGTGAAGCGGCGATAACGCCTTTTTGCGAACCCTTTAAGCGAACCTTTTACGCGCTTACAAAGGGCTTACGACTTGATACGCAACTCCGCCGCACGGGCATGTGCGGTGAGCCCTTCGCCATACGCCAATGTCGCGGCAATCGGGCCTAAGGTTTGGGCACCTGCGGCTGAGACTTCAATCAGGCTGCTGCGTTTTTGGAAGTCGTACACGCCGAGCGGTGAAGAAAAACGCGCGCTACGTGACGTCGGCAGTACATGGTTCGGCCCGGCGCAGTAGTCGCCCAAGGATTCGGAAGCATACTGACCAATGAAAATCGCGCCCGCATGGCGAATTTTTTCGACCAGCAGATTCGGTTCGGCAACGGCCAGTTCAAGATGTTCTGGGGCGATGCGATTAGCGATAGTGCAGGCCTCGGTCAGATCGGCAACCTGAATCAGCGCACCGCGCCCTTTAAGCGAGGCCTCGATTACTGCGCGACGCGACATTGTTGGCAGCAGTTTTTCAATACTGGCAGCGACACGCTCAATGAATACCGCATCGGGACAAAGCAAAATGGATTGCGCCAGCTCATCATGCTCGGCTTGAGCGAACAGATCCATGGCCACCCAGTCCGGATTGGCAGAGGCATCCGCAATCACCAACACTTCGGAAGGCCCGGCGATCATGTCGATGCCGACAATACCGAACACGCGCCGCTTGGCTGCGGCAACATAGGCGTTGCCGGGGCCGACGATTTTGTCGACTTGCGGAATAGTCTGCGTACCGTAGGCCAGCGCTGCCACGGCTTGTGCGCCACCAATGGTAAAGACGCGATCAACACCGGCCAGGTGGGCTGCGGCCAGCACCAGCGCATTTTTTTCACCACGCGGCGTAGGTACAACCATGATGAGCTCACCCACGCCAGCCACTTTGGCAGGCAATGCATTCATCAACACAGAACTGGGATATGCCGCTTTGCCACCAGGCACATACAAACCCACGCGATCCAGCGGCGTGATTTTTTGCCCGAGCCGGGTACCGCGCATTGCGCCTTCGGTTTCGGTATAGCTCCACGATTCAACCTTTTGCCGTTCGTGATAACTACGGATGCGTGCGGCAGCGGCTTCCAACGCTTGGCGCTGATCGGTAGGCAAGGTATCAAATGCGATGGCGAGTTCAGCCGAAGACAACGACAACTCAGCCATCGTACTAGCGGCAAGCCCGTCAAAACGCTGGGTGTATTCAAGCACGGCTGCATCGCCTCGCTGACGCACCTGGGTCAGAATGTCGACGACAGCCCGCTCGATGCCGTCATCTGTCGCATGGTCAAAAGCAAGCAGCGCATCAAGCGTTGCCAGAAAATCCGGCATGCGCGTGGATAAACGCCGCATCATGGCGCAGGAGCCCCTGCAATGGCACCGGCAAAAGCATCAATCAACGGCTGCAAGCGGTCACGCTTCATTTTCAGTGCGGCTTGATTCACCACCAGACGCGATGAAATCTGCATAATTTCTTCGACTTCAAGCAAGTGGTTGGCGCGCAGGGTAGCACCACTCGAGACCAGATCAACGATGGCATCGGCCAATCCAACCAGCGGTGCAAGCTCCATCGAACCATATAGCTTGATCAAATCAACATGCACGCCTTTAGCAGCAAAATGCTCGCGCGCAGTATTGAGGTATTTAGTTGCCACGCGCAAGCGCGCGCCGCGCTTTACCGCAGCAACATAGTCAAACCCTTCAGGCACAGCCACCGCCATGCGGCACTTGGCGATATTCAAATCCAGCGGCTGGTACAGCCCTGCCCCGCCGTGCTCAAGCAGCACATCCTTGCCGGCAATGCCAATATCGGCAGCGCCGTATTGCACATAGGTAGGTACATCCGAAGCACGCACAATCACCAGGCGAACATCTTCACGATTGGTGCCTATGATGAGCTTGCGCGACTCTTCGGGATTTTCGCTCGGTACAATACCCGCCGCTGCGAGCAGTGGCACGGTTTCTTCAAAAATACGGCCCTTGGAAAGGGCGATGGTCAACATGTTGATACTGGCAGGGCTCATGAGACTATTTTAACCGCGCCACGTGTGCGCCCAGTGCAATGAGTTTTTGATCCAGCGCTTCATAGCCCCGGTCAAGGTGATAAATCCGTTCGATCACTGTTTCACCCTGCGCAACCAGACCTGCAATCACCAAGCTTGCCGAGGCACGTAAGTCGGTGGCCATCACGGTGGCGCCTTGTAGTTCGGCTACACCTTTAACAAAGGCCGTGTTGCCATCAATCTTGATATCAGCACCCAGGCGAATGAGTTCAACCGCATGCATGAAGCGGTTCTCGAAAATCGTTTCGCGAATAACCGCTGTGCCATCGGCTACTGCATTGATAGCCATGAATTGCGCCTGCATATCCGTGGGAAATGCAGGGTAGGGTGCCGTGCGTATACTCACCGCATTGAGTCGCGCCGGTGCCTTGAGGCGGATCGCATCGCGCTCAGCTGTAATCTCGCAGCCGGTATCCATGAGCTTGTCGATCACCGCATCAAGATAAGCTGACGAAGTGCCGGTCAATCGCACATCGCCACCCGTCGCCGCAGCAGCGCATAAATAAGTGCCAGTCTCGATGCGATCGGGCATCACGCGGTGAGTTGCGCCATGCAAAGCATCGACGCCCTGAATGCGGATGACATCACTGCCCGCGCCAGAAACCCGCGCACCCATGGCATTAAGACAGGTGGCCAAGTCAACTACTTCTGGCTCACGCGCAGCGTTCTCGATAATCGTTTCACCTGCACCAAGGCAGGCCGCCATCATCAGATTTTCAGTGCCTGTTACTGTCACCATATCAGTGAAAATGCGCGCGCCTTTGAGACGGGTTGCTTGGGCATGCACGTAACCATGCTCGACGGAAATCTCCGCACCCATCGCCGTTAAGCCTTTAATGTGTTGATCGACGGGGCGTGCACCAATCGCACAACCACCCGGCAGGGAAACCTTTGCCTCACCGGCACGCGCGACCAACGGACCCAGCACAAGTATCGCGGCGCGCATGGTTTTGACCAGTTCATAGGGTGCCAGTGGATTATCAAGGGCTGAAGCATCCAAGGTTACCGTATCACCAGCGCCAGCGCTGTGCGTCCCTCCGGGAACTTTTCCTGCTTCACGTGCCACCTTAACGCCCATTTGCTCGAGCAGCCTGAGCATCGTGCCAATGTCATTCAGATGCGGCACATGAGTGAAGGTGACCGGCTCACGGGTAAGCAATGCAGCGCACAACAAAGGCAACGCGGCGTTTTTTGCACCGGAAATAGCAATCTCGCCACGGAGTGCAACACCTCCGGAAATCTGTAATTTATCCATTCGCACGCCACTCTTCGGGCGTGAGGGTCTGCATCGACAAGGCATGCAGTTCACCTGAATCAAAGTGCCCTTTAAGGATGGCATTAACCCGCTGCTGCCGCTTGATGCGATTCAAGCCCGCGAATTCATTACTCACGATCAACGCGGAAAAGTGTGCGCCATCGCCTTCGACCAATAGATGTTCGCAAGGAAGCGCATCCACAATCCACGATTCCAGTTTTTTAGGATCTAACATCTTTTACTCCTTAATGAATTGAGTCGCCTAGTGCTTTTTGCTGCACACAAAATCAGGCGCGCAGTTTATAGCCGCGTTTTAGTGCGCTCAGGGTGATGGACGACAGAATCAAAAGACAACCCAAACCGACGAGAAAACTCATCCAGGGCGAGATGTCCGAGACACCAAAAAAGCCGTAGCGAAAACCGTCGATCATATAAAAAACAGGGTTCCAGCGCGATACGTGTTGCCAGAAAGGTGGCAAAGAAGCAATAGAATAAAACACGCCAGACAAAAAAGTCAGCGGCAAAATCAAAAAATTCTGGAATGCTGCCAACTGATCATATTTTTCTGCCCAAATACCCGCAATTAACCCCAGCGTGCCCATGAGCGCGCCACCCAGCATCGCAAAAACCAGTATCCAGAGCGGGGCCGCATAGCTCAAACCACCAAACCATGTGGTAACAACCAGCACCCCTGCCCCTACCACCAGACCACGGGCGACAGCGGCCAGTACATAGGCCGAAAAAAATTCGCTATGCGAAATAGGTGGCAGTAATACAAACACTAGATTACCTGTCACTTTTGACTGAATCAAAGAAGAAGACGTATTTGCAAACGCGTTTTGCAACACCGACATCATTACCAGACCCGGAACCAAAAACGAGGTATAGGGTACGCCATGCACTTCGACATGGGAAGACAGCACATGGGAAAAAATCAGCAAATAAAGCAGGGCTGTCAACACAGGGGCGGCCACGGTTTGTGCTGCCACTTTCCAGAAACGCAGCACTTCTTTATAAAACAGTGTAATAAAGCCACGGCTGGGCTTGATGGATAAGCTGTTCATGCGGCGCGAACTTGTTCGTGACTTTGCTCTTGCATCACACGGATAAAAACATCTTCAAGATCTGGTTTGCCAATTTCCAGCTCATCAATCATGCAACCGGCATTGCGAATACGTGCCAACATAGGCTCGATCTCGTCGAAATGCGCAAAGGCGCACGTCCACCAACCGCTGGTGCCCTCTTGCGTTATCCGTTCTTGCGTCATGCCCAACTGGGCGGGCTTATCGCTCGCGGTACGTAGCCGCAAGGTATGCGAAGAGAAACGGCTGAGCAGATTACGCGTGGTATCCAGCGCAACCACTTGACCGGCTTTGAGCATGGCAATACGCCCGCAGAGACTTTCCGCTTCCTCCAGGTAATGTGTGGTGAGCACAATCGTGTGACCATCTTCATTGAGTCGCCGCACGAACTGCCACAAGGTTTGGCGCAACTCCACATCAACGCCCGCAGTAGGCTCATCCAGCACAATCACTGGCGGTCGATGCACAAGCGCTTGAGCCACCAATACACGCCGTTTCATTCCACCAGATAACGTGCGCATATTGGCGTCGGCTTTGCTGGTTAAGTCAAGATTTTCGAGAATTTCATCGATCCATGCCCGACGTTGCCGACTCGGACCGATCCCATAGTATCCAGCTTGAATTTCAAGGGTTTCACGTACGCTGAAAAAAGGATCAAATACCAGCTCTTGAGGAACAACGCCTAACTGACGACGAGCCTCCCGGTAATCAGCTTCTACATCAAACCCCATGATCATCAAACGCCCTGAATCGGGACGAGATAATCCGGCAAGCGCAGAAATCAGGGTTGTTTTTCCGGCACCGTTAGGTCCAAGCAGACCAAAGAATTCGCCCTGCTGTATTGCGAGATCAACGCCATTGAGTGCGTGAACCGAGCCAAAACGTTTATATACCTGCTCAATACGGATGGCAGTGGTCATAACAACAGAATAAATACGGGAATGGAGCCCACGCGAATACGCGGTCAGTGTTGCGGCAGTAAGTCAACAACGTCGTATACGGCAGCCAAACTTACAAAGCTCGGGGGAAGGTTCGTGAGTCGAATCGACTTGCCATTAAGCTTCGCGGCACGCATCCAACCAAAAACAACTGCCAACAGGGATGAATCGACTGACGTCACACCAGCCAAATCAAACTCTGCAATGGGCAGCTTGCCCGCGGATAACGCAGCCTCACCTTCAGCAAGCAACGTTGCAGCACCAGCTACCGTAACCGGCCCGGAAACTTCTATGCGGCCATTGGTGATGCAAATCATTTTTTAATAGCGACGGTATCGCCAGACTTGTTCTTCGCTTGCAATGATTTCAGCAATCCATCAATCCCTGAATTGCGCACCTCACTGGCAAAGGATTCACGATAATTCGTCACAAGGCTAATACCTGCGACTTCTATATCGTAAATTTTCCAGCCAGTAGTATCTTTTTGCAAATAGTAATCAAGCTGAATCGACTTGGCACCCGGTTGTTTGATTTCAGAGCGCACTTTGACGTCGGTTTCACCAACTTTCAATACCAGAGGTTTGATATCAATTGTCTGGTTCTTATATTCAGTCAATGCTCTTGAATAGGTACGAACCAGCAATATTTGGAATTCATTGGCTAACGCTTTCTGCTGTTCAGTACTTGCCTGGCGCCAGTCACGTCCCAATGCCAAACGGGTCATGTGTAAAAAATCAAAATTGGGCGCAATTTTTCTTTCTACCAGATCCGCCGCTTTTTTAGTGTTGCCTGACTGAATATCCTTATCGGCACGAATGATCTCTAATACCTCGCCACTGACAGACTTGATCAGAGCATCTGGCGCCATATCATTGGCCATTACGATAGTAGCAATCAAAATACTAATAACAAAGGCTACAACAGATTTCATTAAATGATCCTATATGGAAATTAATTTTTCGGAAAACCAGCTTTACTGGATCTCTGCTTCTCGCGGCGCATTGCCGTCATGAATCAAGCTACGGCGACGCTGTAGATAACCATCTCTAACATAAGAGTATTTATCCAGTGCAGCCTCTTCAATGACTTTATCAGCCGGCAACAGGTCTGCACGATCATTAACTAAACGCACTGCGGCCAAGGTGTTACGCGTTGGCACATGATCCAGATTCGCAACCGGATCAGCAGCAACATCAAGCACTAATCCAACTGTATCGCGAACAGTACGTGGCCCAAATAATGGAACAACGACATAAGCGCCGCTACCCACGCCCCAGCGGCCAAACGTCTGACCGAAGTCTTCATCATGCTTTTCCAAACCCATATTGGACGCGACATCCAAAACACCTAACAGACCAATCGTCGAATTAACTGCTACGCGACCCAAATCACTCGCGCCTGCTGTCAGTTTGCCTTGCAGCAAATTATTCACGCCCACGAACACATCAGCAACGTTGCCAAAAAAATTGGTTACCCCCGTGCGCACAGGATTCGGCAAAACCGCGTCGTAACCTTTAGCAACCGGTTTCAAGACCACCTTATCCAGTCCGTCGTTGAAGGAAAACACTGCCCGATTAAAACCCTCAATCGGATCTTTAGTTTCACCTGATGTGGCGCAACCTGTGGTCAACCCTGCCACCAAGAACATCAGCGCAACAGATTTGACACGCACAGACAATGTTTTCATTTTAGTTTCCTGTAAAAAATAATAATTACTCTTTGCTGCTACCAGTGCCATCCCCGGCTGCTTTGCTGAACATGAATTGGCTGATCAGCTTCTCAAGCACGACAGCCGATTGTGTTTTTTTAACGACATCGCCTGACTTTAACATATCGGTGTCACCACCTGGCTCAAACCCAATGTACTGCTCACCTAGCAATCCCGAGGTATTGATAGTGGCAAACGTATCACGCGGAAAGCGATAACGGGTGTCAAGTTGCATTTTTACAACAGCCTGATATGCCTCTGGATCAAACCGGATTTCGGAAACCCGGCCAACAACAACACCAGCACTTTTCACAGGTGCGCGGACTTTGAGTCCACCAATATTGTCGAATTTTGCCTCAATCGCATAGGTTTCCCCACTTCCTGACGTGGCAAGATTTCCCACCTTCAACGCCAAAAAAAGCAACGCAGCCAATCCAAGCGCCACAAAAAAACCAACCCAAAGATCGATCGTAGTACGAGTCATGTCATGCCCCTGTAAACATGAAGGCGGTAAGAATAAAATCGGCAGCCAAAATAGCTAACGACGACGTTACAACAGTGCGCGTAGTTGCGCGCGAAACACCTTCGGCCGTAGGATCCGCGTCATAGCCCTCAAACACAGCAACCCAACTAATAATGATGCCAAAGACAAAGCTTTTAATCACCCCATTCAGAATATCCTTCTGAAAATCAACCGATGCCTGCATTTGTGACCAGAACGAACCTTCATCGACGCCGATCAGCTTCACCCCAACCAGATAGCCACCCAAAACACCCATGGCTGAAAACAAGGCAGCCAGAAGCGGCATGGAAACCACCCCGCCCCAGAACCGTGGAGCAACGACACGCGCTATCGGATTTACCGCCATCATCTCCATTGCAGACAATTGCTCGGTCGCCTTCATCAGACCAATTTCTGCCGTAATCGCCGAACCTGCCCTGCTCGCAAACAGTAGCGCTGCAACAACGGGGCCCAACTCGCGCACGAGTGACAAAGCCACCAGAATACCCAGCGCTTCTGTTGAGCCATAGCGTTGCAGCGTGTCATAGCCTTGCAGTCCAAGAACCATACCGACAAACAACCCCGACACCAGAATAATGATTAGCGATAAAACACCTGAGAAATAAACCTCACGTGACGTCAAATTAAAGCGCCGGAAGGCTGTTCCTGACTGCAAAAAGATAGCAACAAAAAACCGCGCTGCAAAACCCAGCCGGAAAATTCGTTTGGTGACCGCATTACCCAGAAACTGTAAAAACTGTGCAACCTTCGCTCCAGCCTTATAAACCTTATCCACGATACACCCCGCTTTCCATCAACTGCTCGCCATAGGTTTTTTTCGCTGGATAGTGGAATGGCACAGGGCCATCTGCCTCACCCCACACAAACTGGTGCACATAGGATGTTTTTGAGTTTTTTATCTCTTCAGCTGTTCCCTCGGCAACAATCTTCCCTTCAGAGACAAAATAGACATAATCGACAATCTTCAAGGATTCCTGCACATCATGCGTCACCACGATGCTGCTCGCTCCTAAAGCGTCATTCAATTTGCGGATCAGCTCCCCCACGATAGATAAAGAAATAGGGTCAAGGCCGGCAAATGGTTCGTCATACATGATGAGCATGGGATCAAGTGCTATGGCACGCGCCAATGCGACTCGCCGCGCCATGCCACCGGAAAGCTCAGCCGGCATCAGATTGTGCGCACCGCGTAAACCCACGGCATGCAGCTTCATCAGCACCAAATCACGAATCATCGCTTCGGGCAAATCGGTGTGCTCACGCATCTGGAAAGCAATGTTGTCGAATACCGACATATCGGTGAACAAGGCGCCAAATTGAAACAGCATGCCCATGCGCCGACGCAGCGCATACAGCTGTTTAGCATCAAGCTCATGCACAACCTGTCCTGCCACCTTTACAGAACCGGATGTCGGCTTGAGCTGGCCACCAATCAAGCGTAGCGTAGTAGTTTTGCCACAACCCGAACTGCCCATGATCGCAACAACCTTGCCACGAGGAATCGTGATGTTGATTCCGCTGAGTATCGTGCGCGTATCGTAAGAGAAGTTGAGATCCCGAATTTCAACCAAGGGTTCTTGTGGCATAGGATAAGTTGGGGGAAAACGTGGGTTCAGATCGTTTGAAGCGCGCCATTGTAGCAGAATCATTCTCTCGAATTAAGGCGCTCAGTCGAAGAAAAAGTAGAGTAAATACCACTCACACAAGCCTTTGCCCGCCTGATCTTTAGCCTATGATTCCCACAATAAATAGGTATTGGACATCCTGTGGTCGCGCCAAAAGACAAAGCTATCATATTACTCGTTGATGACGACCCGCTCATCAGTGATACTCTGGGATACTTCCTGGGCCGCGATTACACCGTCCTGACCGCAAGTCGGCGCAAAGAAGCAATCACCCTGTTACGACAGGCAGAGTCAGCACCCGCCGTCGCATTGATAGATCTTGGCCTGCCCCCGACGCCCCATGCCCCGGATGAAGGTTTCGCCCTGATCGCTGCAATTCTTGCGCATTCTCCTCACATCCGGATTATCGTTCTCTCTGGTCAAAGCGAAGAAGCCAATGCCCGTCATGCGCGCGCCCTGGGTGCCACCGAGTTCGTTTCCAAACCAGCGAGCCCGGAAGAAATACTTAAGCTGATTCAGCATGTTCTCTCGTTCAACGACAACGTCACCCAAATAGAAGATGGCCTGGTGGGCAATAGCACCGCGATGCAAAACCTGCGAGCGCAAATCAAACAATTTGCCCCTTCGCCTTTTCCGGTATTAATAGAGGGCGAGTCAGGCAGCGGCAAAGAACTCGTCGCCTCAGGCTTGCACCGATACGCAAAGCGCGCCAATGAACCCTACTTGACTTTGAATTGTGCCGCTATCTCGCCTCATCTGATGGAAGCTACGTTGTTCGGGCATGGCAAAGGGGCTTTTACTGGCGCAACCGGTGCGCGCTCAGGCTATTTTGAAGATGCTGCAGGGGGCACCCTGTTTCTGGACGAAATTGGCGAGCTGCCGCTCGAGCTGCAACCCAAATTATTGCGCGTGCTGGAAAACAACGAGTTTCAGCGAATTGGCGAAACACACTCCCGCCACACTGCCGCACGCATTGTGGCTGCCACAAATCGAGACTTAAAAAAAGAAGTTCGCGAAGGGCGATTCCGTGCCGACTTGTATCACCGGCTGTCAGTGTTCACCATTAACGTTCCGCCTGTGCGCGAACTGGGCACTGACCGACTACAACTGTTCGAGCACTTTTGCACGCTGTACAGCGCACAGACGGGCTTTCCCGCATTTCAGTTGAATCAAAAAACGACAGAGCGCTTGTTGGCTTACCCGTTTCCGGGCAATGTGCGTGAATTACGCAACATTGTCATTCGCCTGATCACCAAACACGCGGGCAAAACCCTGACACTGCCTGAACTCGAAGCCGAGCTGGATATTGCTGGCGCGGCGAGCATTGACGCTGTATCCGCCGTATCGCCAGCGCCGACTTTTGCTACCAGCGCCGAGCTCGTCGCCTATGCCCTGCGTGAATTAAAAACACAACATGAGTTCAGCCTTGACGCCACCTTGCGACACTGGGAAGAAGCCTATATTGAGGCTGCCCGCCAATTAGCACATGACAATTTAAGTCAAGTCGCTCGTCTTTTAGGCATTAATCGCACGACACTCTATAACCGCATCGACGCGCTCGGCCGCGCCAAGCGTCCACCTTCACAGTAGCGATAGGAGCTTTAACCAACTCTATGTATCTGGAACACTTCGGCCTCACCGAGCCCCCTTTCCGCATCACGCCGCACACGGATTTTTTCTTTGACGGCGCGAATCGCGGTGCCACGCTGGATGCCCTCTTGTATGCCATCACCCACGACGAAGGCATCGTTAAAATCAGCGGTGAAGTCGGTAGCGGTAAAACCATGCTGTGCCGCGTGCTCATGGAACGCCTGCCTGAAAAAGTCACTATCATTTACCTGGCCAATCCTTCGTTGGCGCGTGAGGACATTCTGTACGCCATTGCGGATGAACTCCGTCTACCGCTACCAGACAATGCCAGGGGCTCCCTCGTTCTGCGCACCCTGCAAGACCATCTGATCACCTCCTTCAGCGAAGGTCGCCAAGTGGTCGTGCTTATCGACGAAGCCCATGCGATGCCCGTAGAGACGCTGGAAGAAATTCGCCTGTTATCCAACCTCGAAGCGAATCGCCACAAACTGCTCCAGCTCGTGCTCTTTGGCCAGCCCGAACTGAACGATATCCTGGCCCGCCCCGATATGCGTCAGCTCAAAGAGCGCATCACCCATAACTTTGGGCTGGAACCTCTGATGCGTGAGGATATCGCCAGCTATCTTGATTTTCGCATGCGCGCAGCAGGCTATCGCGGCCCCAGTGTCTTTACACCAGTGGCAGTAAAAATGATCACGCGCACCTCACATGGGCTCACCCGCCGCATCAACATCCTCGCCGATAAAGCACTGCTCGCGGCTTATGCCAAAGGTAGCCATCAGATTGGTGCAAAAGAAGCGCATGCGGCCATCCGCGACTGCGAATTCAGCCAAGCCACCCATGCCAACAAAAACCTGCGCAAAAAAATTGTCATGCTCACCATCTGCGGGCTGGCACTCAGCACACTCGCTGCCGCTACCTGGCTGCTGTCCACCAAGCAAAACACAACACCGCGTCAGATTGCCCCAGTATCACAACCAATAGCCCCACCAACCACTACGCCTGCGTCGGCCACATCGGTGTCAGCTACGGTCGCCTCCCCAATGACGACCGCACCAAAATCCATGCTCGCCGCCACCCTGCCATCATCAGCCACACCACTCGTCCGCGAGCGGCTGGAAGCCGGACAACGCTGGCTTGAACAGGTACCAAACGACCACTGGTTTATCCAGTTGCTGGCGACAGACGCCGACCAGCAGGCGCAAGTGAAAAATTTCTTGCGCACAGCGGCAAACAATCAACTCGACATGGATAAGCTCCGTGTCTATTCCTCATCCTTGAGCGGCAAACCGCGGGTGGGCATAATCTATGGCGACTATCCGACCAGGCTCGCCGCTGCCGCAGCAATCGACCAATTACCCTTGGCGCTGCGCAAAACCAAACCCTATCCACGCCAGGTCATCCGCCTAAGGTAAAGCCTGAGATAAAGCGAAAAAGCATGCAATTCCGAAGCTCATCCCCCAA
>WOZP01000086.1:8272-23433 GCA_011620215.1 Rugosibacter sp. | reverse complement strand
TCGCGGTCGAGCGTATTGGGGTCTGCGCCGTGCGCCAGCAGCACGGCGAGTGTTGCCGCATGCCCTTCCATCGCGGCAATAGCCAGCGCAGGCAGCCCTTCACGGTTGGTGCGCAACAAGTCAGCATCGAAGGCCAGCAGTTCTTTTACCGTGGCAGCGTGATCCAGCTGGACGGCATTTAGCAAGGGTGTGTTGCCGTTATCGCTTTTGGCATCCACCAACGCGCCCGCCTTGAGCAGCAAGCGCGCCACACCTGCGTGCCCGCGCAGGCTGGCGGCGCCCAGCGGCGTGAAGCCCGTCGGGCCTTTGACGTTGGGGCTGGCACCACGCTCGAGCAGCAAGCGCACAATTTCGACATACCCTTCTGCTGCTGCGGCGATCAGCGGACGGTTGCCTTGGGAATCGCGCGCATTGGGTTGAGCACCGGCGGCCAGCAGCGCCTTGACCTTTTGCAGATCACCGGCTTGCGCAGCGCGGATGAGGTTGCGCTCACTCTCATCAGCGTAAACCGGCTCGAAGTCTGTGGGCTGGGGCTTGATTTCGGCAAATTGCTTCGCTGTGATGCGTGTGCGCGGCAGCAGTGTTGGCATTGGCTCAGTTGGTGCCGCTGGTAACAGCCACTGCAAGTCGGAAGAAACCTCTTGAGCGACAACCGGGGCACACAAGAGCAAGCATAAAGCAGCGGCGGTAATGGTCGTCCCACCGCGCATAGGGTGCAGGCGTGTTTCACTCATCATGTGGCATGGAAGCTGGGGAAGGTAAAAGCATAGTTCGGAATCATTAAGCTTTTGCATTGCAAAAATCTTCTTTCATAGTCTGTTCGGCTCATTACTTGCAATCCATCACCGGCCACGTCGGCAAGCCGCATAGCGCGCTGCGGCCTCCCTGTTGCATCTTTGCAATAAGGCTGTCGCCTGCTCGGCAGCATCTGCCTTACATGAGCGCAATTCGTTGATGTATGCCGCGTCGCAAGGATTGCTTTCTACCTCAGGCGTGGCAGGTGGTACGATCGCGGCCGCTTCTGGCGTAGTGGCATCTGGTGTTATTTCCGCACTGGGTGAAGGATTAGCGGCATTACCCGGCCCAGATGCAGCGATGGGCCTCACCCCAGAGACAGCAGACCCAAATACCCACTGGTCGTAGCGCACGGCACCGGCAAAGGATTCAAAATGGCGATAGCGGCCGCTAAAGTCCGTGCGCAAAGGTTTATCGGCGGAAAGGCTGTGCACGCCGACGATCCGATCACCTGCCCGGACCTCGCCCCATGCGGTACTGCCGGTCATCGGGTCGCGGTAGATTTGGCGCAAATGGCGACGTGGCATCGGAAATCGATTGTCTGCCAGCAGATCTTGCAGCCTCGCCGGATACTGTTTCGCCGCGTCCGGCGTGCTCTCGTAGTAAGCAGCGATGGCGTTGGCGAACTGGCCGCCGACGAATAGCAGTTCAGCTTCTTTCTCGCGCTGTGCGGTGGTGTGCCAGACCTGCCCTGCACCAGCCAGCAACAGCCCCATGGCGGCGATGGCAAACAGCACCAGCAGATAACCGAAGCCACGCTGCTTTAATCGGCGTCGGCGCTGAGGGGTGTCACCAGCTTGCATAGGGTCGATCTTCTCCGCCAGCGCCACTTTGTATATCCCATACGCCGTCAGCCTCACCCGAACCCGCCGACTCAGCGGGTGGTGGCACGATAACCCAGGTTTCCGTGCTTTCGCTGACGGGGTCTACCGGCAGCTTGCGCAGGTAGCGTTTGGTCACCAGTTCATTGAGTTCGGCAGGATAATGGCCCGTGTCGGCGTGGAATTTGTCGATCGCATCACGCACCACGAACAAGGTTTCTCGCAGCGCGGCTTCGCGCGTCCGGTCAAGGTGCGAGAAATAGCGTGGCACGGCAATGCTGAGCAGCGTGGCAATGATTGCCATCACGACCAGCAATTCGATCAGCGTGAAGCCGCGACGCTTATCACCACTCACGGTAGGGAACACCATTCAAGCCGACACGCTCGGAAAGCGAATACACATCGAACACGTCTTCACCTTCAAACGGCGCGTCGGGCGGGCTGGCATACGCGCGCTTACCCCAGGTATCGGCTGCAGAGGTAGCGCTTTGTGAAAAAAACGGGTCGCGCGGCAGGCGGCGCAGAAAATAAATTTTTGTCCGCACAAGACTTTTCGCATCCTCAACACCCCCGGCCAACTCGTCAAGCGAGCGCGGATAGCCTGAGCCATCAGCACGGCGTTGTATGCGGCCCTCCTGGGTTGCCTGCTTGTAAGCATCCAGTGCCTCGCGAATCTGCCGCAATGCGCTGCGCAATTCCTGCTCTTTCATCCGCTGCATGCCGAGTTCGCTGAGCGGCACGGCAATAGAAGCCAGAATGCCGACAATGGCCACCGTCACTACCAGCTCGATCAGGGTGAAACCAGACAACCTAGGCTTCATTATTTTCAATTACCGGCAGGCACATCTTGAGTCTGTCCCGGTGACGAAATAACGGGCACTGGCTGTGGCGAAGGGAGTAATTCTGCCGTGGGTGCTGGTGATACCGGTTCAGGTGTCAAACCCGCTGGCTCGGATGCCGCATCAGCCACACGGGCAGCTACTGCATCGTAAATAGGGCTCCCTGAAGGTTTGGATGATAAAGACAGCCCGCGCAGTTTGGTATTCGTCACTTGCAAAACGGGGGCACCAACGGAGGATTCGGATCCCGCTGCCGTGATGGCTGACGCCCCCTCAGGCCGCACCAGATTGCGCACTACCCGTGGCGTGATCAACAGGATGATTTCAGTCTTGCTGTTGCTATCTCTCTGGCTGGAGAAAAGTCGGCCAACGATCGGGATGTCACCCAGCCCGGGAAGCTTGTTAGCGCTACTGCGCTCTTCATCGCTGATAAGGCCAGCCAATACCTGCGTTTCACCGTTTTTCAGGCGTAGCACAGTGGACGTCGTGCGGGTGCCGATCTGATAGGCAAGCGAACCGGCAGGGCCGGGAATCTCTTTGACAATACTACTGACTTCAAGACCTATTTTGATAGAAACTTCATCGTCCAGATAGACGTTAGGCTCGACATCCAGCTTGAGACCGATGTCCAGATAGGATACCGATGCAGAAACGCCGACATTCGCGGTAGACGTGGTGGTGAATACGGGCAGCTTGTCACCAATGTGAATTTTTGCCTTCTCGCGGTTTTTAACCCGGATGCGCGGATTGGCCAGCAGATTGCCATCGCCCGCTTCATTCCTCAAATTGAGGGTCAACGCCGGGTTGGCGACAAATGTTGTCAGGCCTGCGCGATTCCGCAGGTTAACGACACCTGATGCGACCTCTGAACCGACCTGCGGGACAACCTGGCCACCTACTCCCTGAGTTGGCTGTAACACGATATTCGAGTCGCGCAGCAATCCATAACCAATCTGGTCAGGAAAGCGCAGACCGAGTTCCAGCAATTTGCTGCGAGTCATCTCTAGCACTTCAACTTCCAGCATGACTTCCGGTTCAGGTATATCAAGCGAATCAAGCAACCGCTCGGCCATGCGAACTGCTGCTGGGGTATCTTTAATCACGATTAGATTGAGCTTTTCATCGACAAAAATATCTTTTGTTTTCACCAATGTTTTGATCATTGTCTGGGCTTGCTTTACGTCGGCATTGGCGAGATAAAAACTGCGCGTCACCAGCTCTTGGTAATCCTTGATCTTGGATGGCATGTTCGGATAGATCAGTACCGAGTTTTCGTTGAGCATCTTGCGTTCGAGCTGATTCGTTACCAGAATCAACTTTACGATTTCGTCGATGGAAGTATCGCGCACGAAAATGGTCACTTTGGTATCCGACTTCACCTCTTTATCAAAGACAAAATTGATGCCTGAACTGCGTGCAATCACTTCGAACACCGTTTTTAACGGCGTATCGCGAAACTCCAGGGTAATCGGTTTATTAAAAGGCGATTTGAGTGCAGTCTGTACCGGCGGTTCTGCTTGCACAGCTTTCTTGCGCGCATCCTGTATCAACTGCCGTGCTTCGCTGTGCTGCGGATTCTCGGCGAGAATAGCGCGCAAAATGCGTTCTGCTGCGGCTGTCTCGTTTTTACCAAGCAACACCTCGGCCTCACGCACCGCAATTTCGTGCCGTCGTTCCACAGCAACTTCGGCAAGACCACTCTTCGCGCGTTGATTGTTCGCATCCAGCTTTTGCATACGCTGGTAAATCGCTTCGGCAGCCTCTGGGTGGTGAGCGGCACGCTCTGCTTCGGCGGCTTTAAGCAACTGGTTGGTGGCTAGATCGCGCTGACGAAAATACTGGGCGCGCAATTCATGGTTATCTGGATCATCCTTCAGCGCCTGCGCCAGACGCAGCACGCCATCATCAATTTTGCCTTCGGCAATCAGGCGATGGCCTTCTTCAATTGCCGGGTTGGCCGCACAACCCGAAAGCAGGAGTACAGCGATTACAGCGATAAAAGTGGTGGGCCGGAAAATGAAGCTATTGGAATGGATTATTTTCAATTTGCGCTTCCGAATGTCAGGTGTTGTTTTTGGTTGAGTGGCAGATAGACGAAAGTGATCTCCGTCGGGGTAATTTCGTCGACCTTGTACTCGGCCAGCACATCGCCCCGACGCAGCAGATGGGTGCGCGTACCTTGACCAAGAAATACCAGAATTTCACCGCCTTCCAGCACCTTGCCCAGATAAAGGAATGGCAGTGGTGGTGCTTTGGGTGCTGCTGGCTTGGGCGGAGGAGGCGGAGGCGGTTGCCAGCTGTGCGGCGCAAACAAGTCGCCTGCCTGCGTTACATATTGCTCACGTACAGTAGCGGTCTCAACAACCGTTGGGAGATCAGGTCGACCAGCGCTATTGACCGTTTTTTGCGGCGTTGGCTCTGGGGCATCGGCGGCTGGAAAATCGACCACCGAGGCGATGATGGTCGCGACCAGCGCAATGCCAAGCACCATGTTACGCAGCGACAATTTTGGCGGCGATTTCGGCGGCGATTTCGGCGGCGATGTGGACGACAGTGTGGGTGACAAGGTTGTCGACAAAATCAGCCTGCCTTCAAAAAAAGTGTCAGGCGCATGCGCGATTCAACGGATGGGCTGCCCACATCGTCACGCCGAAAATTGATTTCATCGAGCGCCGTCGATGGTAGTGCGTTCATTATCTCGGCAAGCCAGGCGCGCAACTGTGGATAGCTGGCCCGCGCTGGCAGGGTGATCTGGTAGCGCAACAAGGGCGTGCCCGTGTCACGCGCCAGGCGATATTCTCCGTGGGCGAGCTTCACACCGTTCGCCGCTGCGGCCTGGTGTATGGTCTTGACAGCGGCGAGTGTGCCCGAGGCAACCGGCAGGCTGGCGTAAAGCGCATCCAGACGGCTGCGCGAGGTCTCTTGCGGTTTGGATTGTTGTGCCAGCTGCTTGCGTAATTCGACTTGTTGAGTACGCAACGCTATTGTCTGTGCCTTTAGTGCTGGCAAACCGAAAAGTTGCCAAATGATGGCGCTGACAATCAGCACTAATCCGGCGGCGGCTGGCCAGCCATGCCGATAAAATTGAAATCTCAGATGTGCAAGCATAGGGCGTGGTGTCATTAGCGTGGTGTCATTAGCGTGGTGTTACCGTGGTGTCATGACCGACTATTCCAATCAACATCCAGCGAAAAGCGGATGACCTCGACAGCGCCCGCCTGTTTTTCTTCATGACCCGAGAGTGTTGCTGTGGCAATTTGTGGTGATCCCCGCAGGCGAGTCACGTAAGCCACCACATCAGCTATCGTCTTCGCCTCGCCAGTAAGACGCAGCGTGCGCGTTTTCCCCTGGCTCTCGATACTGAGCAGCGCGATGCCAGGATCAGCGAGATTTTCAAGCTCATGCAATAACTCGTTCCAAGGCAGGTTCAACTGCGAAACGATACGTTCAGCGGCTCTCTCATCGTCTTTCACCACTATCGGCACGCTCTCGCGTCGACGCGGAACAGCATCGTGCCGCACCTGCCGCAGCAGTCGTGCGTGCTGTGTTTCAACGCGTTGGAGTTCTTCATGGGCGTCAAGGTAACCAACGCTAACAACACCCATGGCCGCCACACCCACAGCAAACAACAGCAGGCCCAGCGGCGAAGCAAAGCGGCGGTGCTCGATAAAATCGATGCCCAGCGCATGCTTCATCGCGGTCATACGCCCAGCGCCATACGGCAGCCGACTTTACCGGGCTTCGCCTGTGCTGCCGGTTGCAACCAGGTAAACGCGACAGCACCAGTAGACGCTGGTGGCTCACCGTCACCCGCAAGGTATACGGACGGCGTTGTGTCCTCAAGACTGTTCGGGATACCGATCTGCGCCATCATCCCCGGCAGTACATCACGCCAGTCTTCGTCAAGACGCTGCGTGCGCAATCCAACCCAGCTCCCGCCATGTAACAGGCCAAGCGATAAACAATCCGCTTCGACCAAACCAAACCAGGCAGCCCTGCCCTTGAGCGTATTGCGCCAGCGGTCAAAAGCGGAAGAAAAATAAGGCATCACCGCAACCAGATGCGCCCTTGCTTCTTTACAGGTCGTGTGTAGTGCAGCCAGCAAGGCAGAATCGATAGCGCAGGCAGGCATGGTCTGGTTTGGTGGCTGCGGTGGAAGTTGTATCTGCCAGTCCTCGACGATATTGCCGAAGGTCTCGCGAAAATTCAGCTTGGCATAGGCCACCCGCTCTTTCGGCTGGGTCAATTCGGGGTGCCACGGCAGCAGTTGCCAGCGCACAAAGCGCCCAGACAACACGATGCGCAGCGTGGGCGTTTGTGTGGGGTTTGCCTTGCGCTTTGCGGCAAGCAATCGTGTCAATGCAGCCACTGCCGGACGCCACGGTTCGGCGTCCGCTGTCTCTGCATAGGAAATACTGTCGCAGATCGCAACCTTGCCCGGCCACATTTTTTTGGTCTCGGCAAAAACAAGACGCTGCGTCGAGAGGCCGATATGAAGCGTTTCAGGTGACCACACGATTCAACTCCTGCAGACTGGTTTCTCCGCGCCGAACCATATCCAGCCCGGCCTCGCGCAACAATCGCGTGCCCTTGCGGCAGGCGGCCTCTTTGATGCGGCGCACCGGTTCGCGCGTAACAATCATCTCGCGCAATTCGTCATCCAGCAGCAGCACCTCCGCTACGGCTTTGCGGCCCTTGAATCCGGTACCACGACAGTGCGCGCAGCCGCGCCCAGTGCGAAAGTTAAAGCCATCAATAGCGGTGATGTCTGATATCGCCAGCAAGGCGGCATCGGGCACAGCAACTTGTGAACACTCCGGACAAATGACGCGCACCAGACGTTGCGCGACGATACCGTTAAGCGCGGCGACGAGGCTGTAGGGATCAAGCCCCATGTGCGTGAAACGGCCCAACACGTCAAATACATTGTTGGCATGCACGGTGGTCAACACAAGATGCCCGGTGAGCGCAGCCTGCACGGCAATCTGTGCCGTCTCACCATCGCGGATTTCACCCACCATGATTTTGTCCGGGTCGTGGCGCAGGATGGAGCGCAAACCGCGCGCGAAGGTCAGCCCTTTTTTCTCGTTAACCGGAATCTGCAACACACCGGGCAGTTGGTATTCAACCGGGTCTTCGATGGTGACGATCTTGTCATGACCGGTGTTAATCTCGCCGATGGCGGCATATAGCGTCGTTGTCTTGCCGCTACCCGTGGGGCCGGTAACGAGCAGCATGCCATAGGGCTCGATGGCAAGCTGACGCAAAGCAGACATTGTTGCTCCATCAAAACCCAGCGCCTTGAAACTGAGCCCACTCACTTCATCGGAAAGACGCTGCTTGTCGAGAATGCGCAGCACGGCATCCTCGCCATGAATGCTGGGCATGATAGAAACGCGGATGTCGATCTCGCGGCCGCCCACCGCGACCTTGAAGCGTCCATCCTGCGGCACGCGCCGTTCGGCAATGTCGAGCTCGGCCATGACCTTGATGCGGGAAATAACCTGCTCGGCATTTTCTGTGCCCTGAATACCGCCAACAGCTGCCAGCACACCGTCGATGCGATATTTGATGAAGATGCCGCCCGGTGCCGTCTCCAGATGAATATCGCTGGCGCCTGCCTTGAGCGCATCGTAAAGCGTCGAGTTCACCAAGCGCACCACCGGACTGGTGTCTTCGCTGATGCTCTTGAGCGAGATGTCCTCGGCGCCATCGCCATGGTGCGCTGATGGCTGCATGGAGACGATGCCGTCCATCGCGCGCAGTGTTTCTTCATGGCGCGCTAGATACGCGGCAATGTCGCCGTGACTTGCCAAACGAATATCCAGCCGCACACGTACGCGCTCTTCTATCCACCCACGCAAAGCGCTATTGAAGGGATCTGCCAGCACCATGACAAGTGCGCCCGACACGCCCTTTTGATCCAACTGCTGCAGCGAAGTGCCGCGAAACAATAAACACTCCCGCTGCAAAGCCTCGCCATAAGAGAGCAGATCAAAGGCTGGCTCCATCTCATACATCTCGTCCATGTCTACAATGCGCATACGCACTGTCGCAGCAAGCCGCGCGGTAAATACCTCGTTGGATGCCCCACCCTCTTCTGCCAATGCTTCGATCAGGCGATAGCCACGCACCTTGGCCAGGCTGCGCGCAGCCTTGATCTCGTCAAGCGAATACGGCGTGACAAAACTATTCTGGTCATGGGGGCTATTCATCGAATACTCTCGGTCAACTGAAAGATCGGCAGATACATTAGGACGACGATGACACCAATGAGCAAACCCATCAGCAACATCAGCAGCGGGCCGAACAGACGTGTCGCCCATTCCGCCCAGCGCGCCATTTCCTCATCGTGGAAAGCCGCGATACGTTCCATCATTTCGCCCATGTTGCCGGCACGCTCGCCAACCCGCAGCATGCGTAATGCAACTGCGGTCGTCAGTCCGCCTGCCTCGAAAGCCTGCGAGATCGTATTTCCCTCACGAATACTTTTCGTCACATTAGTCAGGCGCGTCTGCAGTGCGGAAGATAGCAGCCCAGTCACCATATCCAGTGCCGGCACGATGGCAATGCCGCCGAGCAGCAACATGCCCAGCGTGCGGTACATCCGCGTCAGTTGAAATACACGCATGCGCTCACCCGCCGCCGGGATACGCCACATCAAACGCACCAGCCGCTGTGCCACCATGCGGCGCACACTGCCTTGCATGGCACCCATCACCAGTGCCGCAACCAAACCGAGCAGTAGCGGCCAGTAATGTTCTACCGCCAGGCCCCACTGCAACAGTAGCCGCGAAAGTAGCGGCAAATTGCCGCCCATGTCCTCGTAAATATGCGAGAAGCGCGGCACGACATAACCCATCAGAAAAAGAATCACCAGGCCGCCGACAGCCACCAGCAGCGCCGGATAAATTGCTGCACTAACAAGTCGCCCCCGCAGGGTTTCAAGCTGGGAAGCATAGGCGATGTAGCGCGTTAGCGCTTCGCTAAGGCCACTGGTACGTTCACTGGCACGGATCGTCGCCGCATAGAGCGGAGGGAAGGCTTGCGGTGCATCTTCCAATGTGGCCGAAAAGGGTTTTCCTTCACACAAACCAACAACGATACGTTGTAGCGTGGCACGCACAGCAGGTCGATGTTCCTTCTCGGTCAGGGTTTCTATGGCCTCAACAATAGAGATACCCGAGTTGAGCAGTGAGAGTAATTCCTGGCTAAAGAGCAGCAACGGAAAGCGCGCCGTGCTGGAAGTTTGCAAACGACTGATAAAAGGTGCATGCGTGACGGACAACACGGCATGACCTTGCGCAACCGCTTGACGTTCAGCATCGACGGCATCGGCAGCCTCCAGCATCGTGATGCCGACCCCTGTATCCGCCTTCAGTATCTTGACCAGATATTTCATCGCCAATTACCAGTTGGTGATGTCTTCTGCCTCATCAGTACCACCTGGCTGGCCGTCCTTGCCATAAGAGAGCAGATCGTATTCGCTATGCTCGCCCGGGTTCTTATAGATGTAGGCGTGCGACCAGGGATCCATCGGCACAGACTTCTTCAGATAAGGCCCCGACCATTTTGTTTCGCCTGCCGGACGCTCGTTCAATGCCGCCAGTCCTTGTTCGGTCGTTGGATAATGACCAATATCAAGACGATATTGATCGAGTGATTTTTCCAGTGCATCAATCTGGGCACGCGCCGTTTTTGTTTGTGATTTGCCAATCTGTGCGAAAAATTTAGGCGCAACAAAACTGGCCAGCATGCCAATGATGACCATGACCACCAGCAGTTCAAGCAAGGTGAATCCAGCAACACGTGTAGCAGATTGAAAGCGTGGGGTCATATCAGGTTATGTCTGTTTTGCCGTCACATGAGCCACACGGCTACATCGGCGGACAAGTCTCAATTGAGTCGTGAAGTCTAGGCACCTTGTGTTACAGGAAAGTTACTCATCGCTTCTATCCGAGACATTGTCGGCTTTATCAAAAATGGTCTGATCGGCAACCGGACATCGAAATAATTTCTAAACTTTGTGATGGTAGAGTGAGCGTCATGACCATGCATTTTGCTTTACTGAAAATATCATCCGATTGAAATAAACATGCACCGCGATTTAGTCATTAACTCCCTAGTGCTTCCCTAGTGCTCGATTTTGTAAAAAAATCATTGGGTATCGCCACACTGCTTGCTTTCAGCCTTTCTGCTGCAAAGCCAGCGGCGGCCGATATTTTCTATTTCGTCGCAGAGGATGGCACATCCCACTTTAGCGACCAAGCTTCGGATTCTCGCTATCGCCTGTTTCTTCATGACCAAAGGAAACCACCAGATCCTTCCGTGGCAAAAATATTCCATCGAGGCACAAGTGATGCGAAACGTCACCTTGATAGAGAAATTCTGGCAGCAGCGCAAGCGAATCGTATTGATGTAGCCCTTCTTCATTCGGTCATCGAAGTGGAATCCGGCTATAACCCCAAAGCGATCTCACCCAAAGGTGCGCTGGGGCTAATGCAGTTGATGCCAGACACGGCTCGTCGCTACAGCGTGACTGACCCGCTCGATGTTACGCAGAACCTGCAAGGTGGCGCACGTCTTTTGCGCGACCTGCTGGATAGATTCTCCGGCGACAAAAAACTAGCCCTGGCCGCCTACAATGCGGGTATCGGTACCGTTATGGCACATGGTCGACGCGTTCCACCATATCCGGAAACTACCCGCTACGTACCGGCAGTGCTGCAGCGTTATGAACAGCTGCGTAACGGCGCACAAACGCTAGCTGACTGATACACAGCTCATCGCATACTTCGCGAAAAACGGTAACCACTTCCGCGCACAGTCTGAATCAAGGTATCGAAGCTACTGTCTTCGAGCGCGGCGCGCAGGCGGCGGATGTGCACATCCACCGTGCGATCTTCGACAAAAACATGGTCACCCCACACCTGATTAAGCAGTTGGGCTCGGCTGTGCACCTGCTCGGTATGGGTCATAAGGAAACGCAACAGGCGAAATTCAGTCGGGCCAAGCGCCACTTCGGTACCAAATGCCGTAACACGATGGGTAGCCGAGTCAAGGCGTAACCCATTTACTTCGATCGCATCTGTGGCGGTATGGGGGAGTCGACGACGCAGAACAGCGGTGATACGGGCGAGTAATTCACGCGGAGAAAATGGCTTGGTGATGAAATCATCAACACCTGTCTCGAGTCCGGTAATCTTGTCACGCTCTTCGCTACGCGCGGTCAGCATAATGATTGACACATCACGTGAGTGCGGGGCAGACCGCAGACGGCGCGCCAGATCGATGCCGGATATGCCAGGCAACATCCAGTCGAGCAAGATTAGATCAGGCAACGCTGTATTTATCATATCTTGCGCCGTTTCAGCATCAACGGCACGCTGCACGCTGTGACCGGCACGAACCAGATTAACTGCGATCAACTCCTGAATTGATAGCTCATCTTCCACCACCAGAATTTGTGCTGCCATGCCTATGTGTATCGCCGCTATTTTGAAAGTGGTGCAGTCTATGGAAGCTTAGTGACAACTTGATTACAGCCTCCGCATCACGGCTGCTACTTGCTTGGTGGTTGGCGTCAAGCTTTTCCTTTCGCAACTATATTTCCTTGACCTTGCCAAACCGTTGAAATACTGTCAGACCAAGGTCAAAAATCCGGCGAGTTGATTGATCATGGGTAATCAATAGGCCAGTCAGACTATTACCATGCCTGAGGCCAAATACAAGCTAATCACCGCTATTAAAAAAAAAGCGTTGCATCGCCAAAGGACTTGCAGTGAAGAAAAGTGAAGTGTTGCGTGCTGCCCTTTGTGGCTTTGCTTCCCAAAGCGACGATTACATCAAGACAGCTTTGAGTTCCTTGGAGATCATCAAAACCGGGCGGCCACCTGAGAGGCGAAAGTAACCATCATCCGACTCAGCCAATAGTCCCACCCTCAGGTCCCACCCTCAGCCAAGCAGCCAGGCCAGCTTACTTCAGGTTTAAGCAGGGTTGCCCCACCTCCCGGTTTTCGCGCTCGGATTGTGCCTGTGCCAAAGCGATCACCTTCCCGCAAAGACACGTAAAAGTCGCGTAGAAATGAAAAAGCCAACCGGTTAAGTTGGCCTAAGTCATTGAATCTTTGGTCGGGGCGAAAGGATTCGAACCTTCGACCCCTTGCACCCCATGCAAGTGCGCTACCAGGCTGCGCCACGCCCCGACAAGGGCAAATTATAGCAACAGAATGGCCTATTTAAGCTCGTCTGCACGCAAAAAATCAATAATCGCAGTAATTTCTTTTCGTAACAAACTGGTTTGCATATCGACTTGCAAACCAAATTGTGCAGCTGATTGCACCTTACGTGACTCATCCACCGGTGTATTCATCGGCGCATTTCGGTCATTTAACTTTAGTGCTGATGGGTCATCCAGTCGATGCCGCGCACCGTTGATTGTAAACCCGTCCTGGTAAAGCAGTTCTCGAATTCGGCGCGCCAACAATACTTCATGGTGTTGGTAATAGCGCCGATTTCCGCGCCGCTTGACAGGGCGCAACTGAGTAAACTCCTGCTCCCAATAGCGAAGCACGTGTGGTTTAACACCACAAAGCTCGCTTACTTCACCGATGGTAAAGTAGCGTTTGGCTGGAATCGGCGGCAGTTCGTCCCGACTATTGCTGGGTATTGCCACGCGGGAATGCCTCTACGGCCATTTTGAGTTTTTGGCTGGCATGGAAAGTAACCACACGCCGTGCCGTGATTGGAATTTCTTCACCTGTTTTGGGATTGCGGCCCGGGCGTTGCGGCTTATCACGCAATTGAAAATTGCAGAAGCCAGAAAGCTTGACGTCATCGCCTTCTTCTAACGCACTTTTCACTTCGTCGAAAAAAGCTTCCACCATATCTTTTGCTTCACGCTTGTTTAAACCCACTTTTTCAAAAAGAAGATCCGCCAGCTCTGATTTGGTTAATGTCATACAGACTCCTGCTAACAATAATTAATGAAAATTCACCGCAATGAAGCACCGAAGTCATTTTGCGCAACGACTAAAAGCTTGGCAACAACATCCTCGATTTCCGCATCCTCGAGAGTCCGTTGAGTATCTTGCATAACTATGTGAAAAGCAAGACTTTTCTGATTTTCACTTAAACCTTTCCCCTGATAGACATCAAACAACATGATGTCACGCACTAGCGCAGGAGCGGCTGCAAGCAAGGCATTTCGCACGGCCGAGGATGGCTGTGTTTGTGGGACAACCAGCGCAAGGTCACGTATCACTGCGGGCAAACGTGATACTTCGGTGTACTCAGTTGGCGGAGTCATTAACAAGGCGGCCAGCTCAAGTTCAAACACCACGGGAGCCTGCCCAAGCGAGTATTTTTCCACCCAGCGAGGATGCAACTCACCCAGCACGCCCACTGGCTGATTATTTAGCATGACACGAGCGCTACGCCCGGGGTGAAGCGCAGAATGGGTGATGGGTTCAAAGCTTAATTCGTGTGGTGAAAAAAGCGCTTCAACATCAGCCTTTACATCGTAAAAATCCACGCGTCGTGGCGGCACACCCCATTGATCAGGGGCAGCAAAGCCTGCTGCTAAGCCCGCTAGTCGAAGGGGCTGCTCAAAACCCGTCACTGACGCACTATTATTGTGATTGCTCGTTCTGAAAAAACAGCGCCCAAGCTCAAAAACTCGCACCCGCTCCGTTTGTCGTTTACGGTTTGTGACTAATGTATCAACCAAGCCACCGATGAGCGTTGAACGCATCACGCTCATGTTGCTGGCAATCGGATTAGCCAACGCTATGGGCTGGGCATTGACTGTCGTATTTGAAAAATCAGCCTCCCACGCGGCATCCACAAAGCTGTAGGTAACAATTTCATGATAGTCGCGTTGAGCTATTGCTTGCCGAATCTGCATCGGGCCACGACTAAACTCGGCCACAGGCATCATGGCAACTCGCGCTACAGGCGGGATAGAAGGAATATTGTCGTACCCATGCAGGCGCGCGATTTCTTCAATCAAGTCTTCTTCAATTTCAATATCGAAGCGGAAAGAAGGTGGGGTGACAACGAGATGATCGCCTTCCTGCGCAACACTCAGACCTAAACCGCGCAGCAGTGCAGCGGCACGCTCTGGCGTGACATCGATACCCAAAACTTTTGTGGCACGTGCCGGACGAAGCATAACCGGAGCGCGACGAGGCAAGTGCTCGGGAGAAACAGCCTCGACAATATGACCGACTTTGACACGCTCACCACCCCCACACGCAAGGATTAATGCAG
This sequence comes from Rugosibacter sp., assembly GCA_011620215.1. Lineage (GTDB taxonomy): Bacteria > Pseudomonadota > Gammaproteobacteria > Burkholderiales > Rhodocyclaceae > Rugosibacter. The sequence goes on along the minus strand of WOZP01000086.1, from coordinate 8,708 downwards.
TTGCCCGCTCAATCGCCAGGCGTGGCAAATCAAAATCCACCCCGCGCTCATAGCGATGAGAGGCGTCCGACGAAAAACCTAAAATCCGCGCTTTGCCCGCAATAGCCACTGGCGCGAAAAAAGCGCTTTCCAGAAAAATATCGGTTGATACCGCTGTCACGCTTGAAGGCTCGCCTCCCATGATTCCTGCCAACGCGAGTGCGCGCTTCTCGTCAGCAATCAGTAGCATGTCCGGCGCAGGCTCAATCTCTACGCCATTGAGCAGCAACAAACGCTCATCGGGCTGTGGGTAACGCACATGGATATCACCTGAAAGCTTGACGTCATCAAACGCATGCAAGGGCTGGCCGAGTTCCAGCATGACGTAATTGGTGATATCCACCACCGCTGAAATCGAGCGAATACCACTGCGCTCGATACGCTGCTTGATCCATTC
>WOZP01000086.1:0-8172 GCA_011620215.1 Rugosibacter sp. | reverse complement strand
TCAGCGGCGCGCCTGTCAATGCCGACAGTTCGCGCGCAATGCCAAGCAGCGACAGGCAATCTGCACGGTTAGGTGTCAGCTTGATGGTGATGAGATGGTCATCCAGATCAAGGCACGAACGAATGTTTTCGCCGACAACTGCATCCTCCGGCAGCACCAGCAAACCGCCGTGGTCATCCGCTATGCCTAGCTCACGTGACGAGCACAGCATGCCAAAACTCTCTATGCCACGCACTTTGGCTTGCTTGATGTCCATGCCGGGCAAGCGGGCACCCACCACAGCACAAGGTACTTTTAACCCAGCAGCCACATTCGGCGCGCCGCAAACAATTTGCAAAACCTCACCCTGCCCTGCATCCACAGAACAGAGATTGAGTTTATCGGCGTCAGGGTGTTTTTCGACCGTCAACACTTGCGCCACATACACACCAGAAAACTCCGGCGCAACGGTCTTGACGTCTTCCACTTCCAATCCTGCCATGGTCAGCACATGACAGAGCGCTTCAGTATTGAGTGGCGGGTTGCACAGGCTACGCAGCCAGGATTCAGAAAATTGCATAATCAGGTGATCAACGTGAGCGTGGGTTTAATTGAATTGCGCAAGAAAGCGCAAATCGCCTTCAAAAAACAAGCGCAAATCAGGAATAGAGTAACGCAGCATCGCCAAGCGATCCGGCCCCATGCCAAAGGCAAAACCGGTGTACTTTTCAGGGTCGAAACCGCCAAACCGCAGCACGTTCGGATGCACCATGCCGCAACCTGCAATTTCCAGCCAACGACCTTGCAGTGATCCACTCGTAAAGGCCACATCGATCTCGGCAGATGGCTCAGTGAAGGGGAAAAAGGACGGGCGAAAACGCACCGTCATATCGTCCGACTCAAAGAAGCGACGCAGAAAATCTGCAACGACGCCTTTGAGGTCAGCAAAGCTGACATGTTCACCAATCCACAAACCCTCGACCTGATGAAACATCGGGGAATGCGTCGCATCGGAATCCACACGATAAACCCGTCCCGGGCAAATCACACGCAGCTCAGGCAGCGTGTCCAGATGTTTGTAGCGCTCGACATGGGCCAGCATGGTACGAATCTGTACCGGGCTGGTATGCGTGCGCAGCAGCACGTCATCCTGCACTTTGCCATCCTCACCCTTGAGATAAAAGGTGTCGTGCATCGAGCGTGCCGGATGATTTTCAGGCGTATTCAACGCCGTGAAGTTATGCCAATCCGTTTCAATCTCAGGGCCATCGGCCACATCAAAACCGATCGATCGAAAAAGCTGCTCAATGCGTAGAAGGCTTTTAGTTACCGGATGCAGGCTGCCACACGGCATGCCTCGTCCTGGCAACGTGATATCCAGTGATTCAGTGGCTAATTGCGCCTCAAGACGGGCATTTTTCAGCTCATCGCGCCGTGTCACCAGCGCCGACTCTATGCGTTCTTTCGCCACATTAATGGCCGCACCCGCCACTTTGCGCTCATCTGGCGGCAGCTTGCCCAACCCTTTGAGCAAGACCGTGAGAGAGCCCTCCTTGCCAAGGTAAACAGCCTTGGCATCCTCTAGCTTGGCAGGTTCATTCGCCAGCGCAAAATCAGCAATTGCCGATATCGCCAGTTGATCCAGGTGTTGATCCAGGTTATCCATCGATCATCTAAATAGCATGGGCAAAAACAATAACAGCGGTTGCAATTGAAAAAGGAGGCCCCCAACAAGCTTGGGCCTCCTTTTTTCGGCTAAGCCGCGCTCAAGTGGAGAGCTGAGCCCGGGCCTGATTCGCCAGCGCAGCAAATGCCGGCTTGTCAAACACGGCCAGATCAGCCAGAACCTTGCGATCCACTTCAATGGAAGCTTTTTTCAAGCCATTCATCAGAGTGCTGTATTTCATACCCAATTCACGCGCAGCAGCGTTAATACGGGCAATCCACAACACGCGGAATTGACGTTTGCGTTGCCGACGGTCGCGATAGGCATATTGGCCTGCCTTCATCACCGCTTCTTTGGCAATGCGATATACCGTACTGCGACGACCGCGGTAACCCTTGGCCTGATCGAGAACTTTTTTGTGACGCGCGCGCGCCGTTACACCACGTTTTACTCTAGGCATGTTTTAGTCTCCTTAAGCGTTCGGCAGCATTGCGCGAACAGATTTAACATCGGAGGCATGAACCGTGAGCATACCGCGCAACTGACGCTTGGTCTTGGTCGTTTTCTTGGTGAGAATGTGACGTTTAAACGCCTGTGAGCGCTTGATACTACCGGAAGCGCGCACGATAAAGCGCTTCTTGGCACCGCTCTTGGTCTTCATCTTCGGCATCGAAGATCTCCCTATAACATGACAGCCAGGTGTTTCCCGCCTTGGGAATGCTTGATGACCCGCCATCACTTCTTATCTCCACCAAGCTCATGCATAGCAGAGAAAATCTCTTAAACCACAACTACTTAAATAATACTTTTAATGTACTTTCTTCTTGGAAGGCGCCAGCACCATGACGAGTTGGCGGCCTTCCATTTTTGGAAACTGTTCAACCATTGCCTGTTGCTCAAGATCGGTCTTGATACGCTCCAGCATACGCATGCCGATTTCCTGGTGAGCCATTTCACGCCCACGAAAACGCAAGGTAATTTTCGCCTTGTCGCCCTCACCAAGAAACTTTATGACATTACGCAACTTGATCTGGTAATCATTTTCATCCGTACCGGGACGAAACTTGATTTCCTTGACCAACACCTGCTTTTGCTTCTGTCGCGCCTCATGCAAACGCTTGGCTTCCTGATACTTGAACTTGCCAACGTCCATGATCTTGCATACAGGGGGCACGGCAGTTGGCGCAATTTCTACCAAATCCAGCCCAGCCTCTTCGGCCAGGGTCAGCGCTTGACGTATTGGAACAATACCTAACTGTTCGCCATCTTCCCCGACCAAACGAACTTCAGGGGAGGTAATTTCGTCATTTAGACGCTGCGACTTATCTTGAGCGATGGTTCAAATCTCCATAAAAAACAAATATCAGGCCACAAAAGCCGTACTACCCTTGCTGATTTTTTCATTCAGCAGGCGTTCAATCAAGGCTTGGGGGGACATCTGCCCGAGATCCTGATTGCCACGGGCACGCAAAGCGACCAACCCGGCGGCTTTTTCCTTGTCACCGACAACAACGATGTAAGGCCGCTTCAACAAACTATGTTCGCGTATTTTATAGTTTATTTTCTCTCCGCGCAAATCGGTTTCGGCGCGCAGCCCGACTTTTTGCAATAACTCGGCCACTTCCACCGCATAACTCGCCTGCGCTTCAGAGATATTCATCACCACAACCTGCACCGGCGCCAGCCATAGCGGGAAAGCGCCCGCATGGTTTTCGATCAGGATGCCGATGAAGCGCTCCAGCGAACCGAGGATCGCCCGATGTAGCATGACCGGGGTATGGCGTGCGTTGTCTTCGCCGACAAATTCAGCGCCCAGACGCTGCGGCATGGAAAAATCGACCTGCACCGTGCCGCATTGCCAGGAGCGGCCAATCGCGTCCTTGATATGGAATTCAATCTTCGGGCCGTAAAACGCCCCTTCACCGGGCAGCTCTTCCCAAGCCAAGCCACTGGCCGTGAGCGATGCACGCAAGGCATTTTCCGCCTTGTCCCACGAGGCATCTTCACCGACGCGGCTTTCCGGGCGTAACGCCAGCTTGACCGCCACCTCGGTAAAACCGAAATCGGCGTACACCTGACGCACCAGATCGTTAAAGGCCGTCACTTCCTGCTGAATCTGGTCTTCGGTGCAGAAAATATGTCCGTCATCCTGGGTGAAGCCGCGCACGCGCATCACGCCGTGCAGCGCGCCCGAAGGCTCATTGCGGTGGCAGGAACCAAACTCGCCATAACGCAACGGCAGGTCGCGGTAGGAACGGATGCCCATGTTGAAAATCTGCACATGGCCGGGGCAATTCATCGGCTTCACCGCGTAGTCACGTTTTTCCGACTCGGTGGTGAACATGTGCTCGTGATAATGCTCCCAATGGCCGGATTTTTCCCACAGCGTGCGTTCCAGAATCTGCGGGCAGCGCACTTCCTGATAGCCGTTGTCGCGATACACCCGGCGCATGTACTGCTCGATTTCCTGCCACACCGTCCAGCCATGCGGATGCCAGAACACCATGCCGGGCGCTTCTTCTTGCAGATGAAATAAATCGAGTTGGCGGCCCAGCTTGCGATGATCACGCTTTTCGGCTTCTTCCAGCATGTGCAGATGTGCATCCAGCTCGTCCTTTTTCGCCCATGCCGTGCCGTAAATCCGCTGCAACATCGCGTTTTTGGAGTCACCGCGCCAATAGGCACCGGCCACTTTCATCAACTTGAAAACCTTGAGTTTGCCGGTGGACGGCACATGCGGGCCACGGCAAAGGTCAACAAAATCGCCTTCACGATAAAGCGATACATCCTCATCCTGCGGAATCGCCGCAATCAACTCGGCCTTGTAATGCTCGCCCAGACTTGTGAAAAACTCAACCGCCTGATCGCGCGGCACCACTTCGCGCGTCACGGGAAAATCCTTTTTCGCCAGTTCCGCCATGCGCTTTTCAATCGCCGCCAAATCTTCTGGCGTGAAGGGGCGCGTGTAGGCAAAATCGTAATAAAAGCCGTTGTCGATCACCGGGCCTATCGTTACCTGCGCTTCGGGAAACAAGTCTTTCACCGCATACGCCAGCAAATGCGCGGTGGAATGCCGAATCACCTCCAGGCCATCGGCATCCTTGTCCGTCACAATTGCCAGTTGTGCATCCTGCGTAATCCGGCATGAGGTATCCACCAGCTGGCCATCCACACGACCCGCCAGCGCAGCCTTGGCCAGCCCCGCGCCAATGGACGCAGCAACTTCGGCCACCGTCACCGGCTGTGGATATTCACGTTTTGAACCATCGGGCAGGGTAATGACAACTGGCATGAATACTTGCTCCAGAACAACAAATGAAAACCTGCAAAATCCAATTGGAAAGCGGCCACACAAATCACGCGTGGCCGCTGCTCATTCTGGCAGGATGCTGCTGCAAATCGACTGCCAGAAACGGCGCGAATTCTAACACGGCATGGTAACGAGCCTGTTCAAAAAGCCGCTATAAACCGTACCTTACCCCCCGCGCAAAGCCGCGATCGCCGGTTGACGCAACAGCCTGGCTGAACTCATCCACCCCACCACGGCCACCAGCGCACTGCCTGCTACCATGCCGATGAACCACAGCTGCACCTGCGGCAAATAATCCAGCTGAAACACAAAGCGCGCCAAGCCCCAGCCGATGAGGCTGGCCGCTATGCCCGCCAGCAAACCTGCCATCGCGCCGAGCATTAAAAATTCTGCCAGCAGCGCGCGCGCCAATTGCCGCCGCCGCGCACCCAGCGCACGCAACACCGCCAGCTCATGCTGGCGCTCATCGCTACTCGCTTGCAGCGCCGCATATAAAACCGCCAGCCCGGCCAGCACGGCAAAGCCGAACACCAGTTCCACTGCCCGCACCACCTGGTCAAGCGTATTGTTCAACTGCCGCACCAAAGAGGCGATATCAATCACCGTCAAATTGGGAAACCTCTTGATCAATTCAGGAATCAATGCGCCGCGATTGTCCGGCAAATAAAAGCTGGTGATATAGCTTGCCGGGGCAGCATCGAGCACACCCGGCGGCGCGATGACAAAAAAATTCACGCGCATCGAATCCCAATCCAGCGCACGCAATGACGTGATGCCTGCTTCAACGCGCTGCCCGGCAATATCGTAAGCCAGGCGGTCGCCCAGCTTCAGATTCAGCGTCTTGGCAATGCCCTGCTCCACTGAAAACTCCGCCGTTTGACTATTGCCATGCCAGCGCCCGCTCGTCACGCGATTACCTGCGGGCAAATCCGCCGTCCACGACAAATTGAACTCGCGATCAAGCAAGCGTTGCGCCTGCTCGTCCGTATACTTTTTGGGATCAATCGCCACCCCATTGATCGCCACCAAACGACCGCGCACCATGGGCGCCAACACCGGCGGCGGCAAACCCTGCTGCTTGAAAAAGTCGGCGCTGGCGAGACGCTGATCCGGCTGGATATTGATCACAAACCGATTCGGCGCATCCGCTGGCAGCTTCTTTTGCCAACTCGCCAATAAATCGCCACGCGCCACAGTGAAGAGCAGCAAGGCCGTCAAGCCCAAAGCGAGCGCCACCGCCTGCACCAGCGTCGTCTTCAGCCGACGGCGCAAGTTCACCAACCCATGCCGCCAGCCGTAGCCGCCACCGGTTGGTCGCACCAGCCCCAGCAGCGCCACCCATCCATGCAACACCAGCGTGAACACAATCAGCGCAGCAAGAAATCCGGCCAGCACGATCAAGCCCAGCTTCAAGCCGCCCGCCATCCACAGCATCAATGCCGCCAGCAACACACTGCCCAAGAGATACGCCATGACCGAAGCAGACTCGAATTCCATCTCTCGGCGCAACACGCGCAAGGTGGACGCACGGCGCAGCCGCAGCAGCGGTGGCAAAGCAAAGCCACCCACCAGAATTAAACCCACCAGCAAACCATGCAGCCAAGGCAAAAGGGATGCCGCAGGCAAAGCCGTCACCAAGAAGCCACCGAGCAACTGCTGCAACAGCATCTGCACCGCATAGCCCAAGCCGCAACCCACCAACGTGGCCAGCACACCAAACAGCAAAAATTCGCCGCCATGAATCAGCAGCAGTTGCGCACCCGACGCCCCCAGGCAGCGCATCACCGCGCAGCCATCCAGATGCCGCCGCATGTAACGTTCCGCCGCCAAGGCCACCGCCACTGCCGCCAGAATCACCGCCAGCAACGCCGCCAAGCGCAAAAAGCGTTGTGCGCGCTCAGTGATGTTGCGAATCTCCGGCCGCGCGTTATCCAGACTTTCCAGCTTTTCGCCGCGCCCCAGCCGCATCTGCGCCCATTTCTCGAAACCCGCCACCACCTGCGGCTCACCCGCCAGATGCAGCCGATAAGTCACGCGGCTGCCGTTCTGAATCAGCCCCGTGGCAGGCAAATCCGTCAGATTGATCATCAAGCGCGGCGCAAGGGCAAACAAATTCGTGCCGCGATCTGGCTCCAGCGTCAAAATCGCAGCAATGTCCACATAGGCATTACCCAATGTCAGGCGGCTGCCCCCGGATAAAGTCAAGGCCGTCGCCAGCCGCTCATCCGGCCAGGCCTCGCCCACACGCGGTACAGCTTTCGTTGTCGCATCCGCCGCATTCAACGCGGGGGCGATACGCAACGCGCCGCGCAGCGGATAATTCTCCGACACCGCCTTGATCTCGGCCAGCTGAGTTGAGAATCCGGCCGCGCCGTTAATCTGCACCATGCTCGGGAAAGTCACACTCTGCGCCACCCGCAAGCCGCGCGCCGCTGCTTCACGCGAATAATCGGCAGGCCAAGGATGATCCGCCGTGAGCAGCAAATCGCCACCCAGCAGTTGATGCGCCTCCAGCTTCAAGCCCTGCTCCACACGGTCGGTCAAAAACCCCACGCTGGTCAGCGCCGCTACCGCCAGCACAATCGCCAGGCCCACCACCGTAAGCTCGCCTGCCCGCCAGTCGCGGCGCAGCATGCGCCAGATGAGATTGAAATTGTGCATTACGTTGTCTTATCTTCTGTAGAAGGTGGAACGGCAGACTTCAGCCCTTGCGTTATACGTGCGCCAGGTCGCGTATCGCCAGTGGCAGTATTCTTATGTGGCAGTATTCTTATTTTCAAACGATCTCACCACCGAGCAGCATCTTTTTGGCCTGATCCCAATCAATAAACTGCGCCTCTCCTGACGCCAGCGCGGCCTCGGCTTCGCGTAGCGCATCACCATGCCATGTAGGCAATTGCAGTGATACATCCTCGCGCGAAAGATCATCCCAAAGCGCCTCCATCATGCGCAACTTTTCCGTGCGGGTAAGGTGGGCAATCGTCACCATGTCAGCTCCTTCAATCATTCATCAAACCTTGATGGCGCATCATCGCACCGTGCGGCAGGTAAATCAATTGCGCCCAAAAAGTCGGCGCTGGTTTGAATCCATTTTGGATAATACGGCAATCAATCAGTGTTGCGTCGCAGTGTTACGTCGTTACTGGGCGCGCGTCGGCGTGCGGTTTAACGTGCAACTCGACGCCCAGCGCGCTCATCACTTTGAGGATGGTGGCAA
>WOZP01000129.1 GCA_011620215.1 Rugosibacter sp. | reverse complement strand
CCTCCTTGCATTTGCACAGCCGCTTGGCCAGGCGCTGGGCGAGGATGCCAAGCAGGGCGTCGGAGAAGTTGAACGGGTCCATGCCCATATCGAGCAGACGGATGATGGATTCTGGCGCGCTGTTGGTGTGTAGCGTGGCAAACACCAAATGGCCGGTCAACGAGGCTTCAATGCCGATGCTGGTGGTTTCAGCATCACGCATTTCACCGACCATGATGATGTCCGGGTCGGCGCGCAAGAAAGCCTTCATGACCGTGGGAAAATCCATCACCTTCTTGTTCACTTGTACCTGGCGCAAACCTTTTTGCGTGATTTCCACCGGGTCTTCAGCGGTCCATATTTTGGTGTCAACCGTATTCAAGTAACCCAACACCGAGTGCAGGGTGGTGGTTTTGCCGGAACCTGTCGGGCCGCAAACAAAAAAGAGGCCGTAGGGCTTGGCGATGGTTGCCTTGAGTTTTTCCAGGTTGGCTGGCAGAACACCCAGCTTATCGAGCGGGATGGGCTCACCCCCGGCAAGAATCCGCATCACCACATCTTCAACGCCACCGGTAGAGGGAATCGTTGCTACCCGCAATTCAATATCCAGCGGGCCATATTTCTTGAACTTGATCTTGCCATCTTGCGGCTTGCGGCGTTCGGCAATATCCAGGTCGCACATGATTTTCAAGCGTGCGACCATGGCACTGCGGTAACTGGCTGGCACTTCGATGTATTTAACTAACGTGCCATCCTTGCGAAAACGAATCAGCACTTTATCCTTGCCCAGGCCAGGCTCAATGTGGATGTCCGATGCCCCCTGCTGATAAGCATCGATAATGATTTTATTCACCAGTTTGACAAGCTCATTATCTGCTGCTGCCGAAATTTCGAATCCCCCGCCTTCGGCTTCCGTCTCATCCTGGTCAAGCGTAGCGAGCATGTCGCCCACTGAGCTATCGTCGGTAAACCCGGGCACTCCGCTCGTGCCAAACAGCTGATCAAGGGTTTGGCGAAATTCGTGATGTGACGTGACACGATAGTCAATCTTGCCCCGCGGAAAAATATTCTTCACTACTCGCGCGCCCATCACTTGCTCGGGGTCTGTACACACAACCACAATGCCTTCTGCCCCTTCTTCAACAGGCGCCCACTGATTTTGCTGCAGGTATTCCCATTTTAGATTTTTGAGTAAATCGACAGGCTTGATGCGATCGCTTCTGAATGGCTCATAAGGCACACCAAAGAACCTGGCTAGTGCAACACCCAGCATGCCGGGCTTAACCTGAAATTCGTTGATCAGCACTTCTTCCAGGTCAAGATTTTTACGTCGAGCTGTACGCTGTGCTAACTCAAGCTCTTGTGCAGAAATTACTGCATCGACGATGAGAAAGTCGTATTTTGTTTTCACCGTCCGAACTAGCTTGTTACGCTGAGAAAACGCAATCGCGAGTGTTTCGCATAAGCTCTTGATACCCTCTTCAGCTACCCTCGAAAAAGGCGCTTCATCTTTGGTATTAAGTATCTGCACCACACCGATCAGCTCATTGCTTGGTACATCAATGATCGGTGCAACAAGCATCTGCTTGGTGCGATAGCCTGTACGTTTATCGACTTCCTTCAAAAATCGGAGCAAGGGACTGATCGCGTTGAGCTCAGCTTCGTCATACACATCGCGAATATTTACAATACTTCTGGAAAGCGCGACGTGTCCCGCAATGCTTTGCTCGGAAATAGGCAGACGCAAATTCTTTAATGTATTCAGTCCTGTTTTTACTTTCGAGACAATCGATGCTTTATCTTCGCCCACAGCGTAAATAGTTAAGCGATCCGCATTAAACAGGCCACATACATCGGCTGAAAGTTCCAGCATGAGTTCATCAATATCTGCTGTCGAATGAATTCTGTTAGTCACCGTCTGCAGATTTTTCAAGAAAACCAGGCGGCTTTCGTCTTCTGCTCCCGGCCCATCAATTTTTTTGTTTACCAGGGTATTCATTTGATAATTTCCAGAGATGCCATCTCGTCGTATCGATCTCGCTCAAAGAGGTTACTCAAAAAGCCAACCAGACTGCTGGAGTCAGCATGCTCTATGGCGAAAATGAGTGTCGAATAGTTCATATTTGAAATACTTGATGTCCTTGTAAAATTTGCAAAGGATATGCACCGCTATAAGCCGCCAGCTCCTGCATCGTCATTTCGATTTGCCCGGGTTTCAAGTGGGTAATAAAAATCTCTGCTTCATTCTGCCACTGGGCTAGCTCTTTCATCAACAAACTAGGGCACAGATGCAGCGACTTAATGGCAAGTTCTTTTTCTTGATCAGGAAAAGCGCATTCGATGATCAAATAACTCAGGTTTCGAATTTTATTTACCACCGTCCAAAACTCAGGACAAGGGCCGGTATCACCTGAAAAAACCAGGCTTGCATTGCCAGAATCAAGCTGATATCCCACCGCAGGCACGGTATGGTTCGCAGGTAGCGGGGTAATCATGCGGCCATTGATCGTCACGGTTTCTCCCACAACAATCGGCGAGTAAGCAAGGAATGGTTTACCGTGTGGCGTCTGACTGAAGTCTGGCCAGATCAGCCAATTAAAAATATGCTCGCGCAGAATACGAAGGGTGGCTTCGGTTGCATGAATGATCAGCGGTCGATCCCGCATATCGCCAACGGCGTCAACAATGAAAGCCAGCGATGTCACATGGTCCAAGTGAGAATGTGTAATAAACACATGATCGATTTGCTTTAACTCGGCAATGGATAAATCGCCAACACCTGTGCCTGCATCAATCAGGATGTCATGATCAACCAAAAATGACGTTGTCCGTAGATGATGGCCCCCTATCCCGCCACTACACCCCAGCACACGTATTTTCATATTAATTATCGCTAGTCGATTGACCAACGCAGGTTGAAAGGTTCTGCAATGAGACGATAGGCACTAACCCAACAAATGTCACATACTTTTGACCAGAATCCGTTGATTGAAAAGCTGCCATCAATTTTTCAAAAAGAAGGTCATTTTGATCCCCGCCAAATCAATAACATCGTAGTCTCTGAGGGGCTGCGCCTTGGCACCGATCGGTGTGCCATTGACCGCAGGAAAACTTGCGCCTTCGACGTGGGTAATAAAATAGCCTTGGGGTAAGCGCGCAATCACCGCCACTTGAATCTTGGGCTTACCCAGCGTGGTAAGACTCTTGGTTAGCTCCAATTCCTTACCCGCATTATTACCCGAAAGAATTTGGATCGCACCCAATGGCAACGGTGCAACAGGTTCAGTCGCAGCAAGAGTTGAAGCTGCAGGCGCTGGGGTGACATAACCTATCGGGTCTGGCGCAACAACAGGTTGCGCCATGACTTCGTTATTTGGCGCCGGGGGTGCAGCCGGGGGTTCAACACTTGTTACGGCACTTGCTGCGTTATAGCTTTCAACCGATGGCGTCATGGCAGCAGCCATGGCCACTGTGCCAGGGCGAAAAATCAAGGTGCGCTCAAAATCATCATTGCGGGGAGAGTGCACAACATCACTTACATACTTAAGGCTGTATTTACCTAACGTAATGACATCCCCATTCTGTAAAAAATGTTTTTTGATTGACTGGTTATTGACGAAAGTACCATTTGTACTATTGAGGTCTTCCAGGAAAGAATCGTTATAAATAGTAATAATGACGGCGTGCTCGCCCGAGATGGCCAGATTATCAATCTGAATGTCGTTATGCGGTTTGCGACCAATCGTCGTTCGCTCTTTGGTGAGCGGGATTTCTTTAAGAATCGCACCATCAATACTAAGTATGAGTTTTGACATTCTTTTATTCCTTCATGACTCTACATTACTTGAAACAAGTTAAGAGGCGATGCCACCAGCTAACAGAAACCGGGCTCGGGAGCGGTTCTTTTACCTTGACCAAAATGACAGAAACATTATCGCACCCGCCATTGTCATTTGCTGATTGTATCAACTGCGACGCACACAAATCGAGATTAGCCGACAACGCATTCAGCGTCATGCCAATTTCTTTATCTGACACCATATCATTGAGTCCGTCAGAACAAAATAGATAAACATCGTCACTCATTACCTCAAAATCATGGGTTTCAGCAGAGATTTGCGCATCAATGCCTACAGCGCGCGTCACCAGATTTTTATTTCGCGACAATTGTGCCTGCTCACGGGTCAATAATCCACTGGCGATTTTTTCTTCCAGCCACGAGTGATCCCGGGTGATTTGAATCAATTCGTTATCTCGCCATCGATACGCACGAGAGTCACCAATATGCGCCACGGTCAGCTGATTGCCTTGAAACACCCCAATAACGAGTGTAGTTCCCATGCCGGCATACTGTGCCTGGCTTTGCGCCGCCGAAAAGATAGCCCGATTGGTTTCGGTAACCCCGATGTCCAATGCGACGTGCGTCGAGGACAAGGCAGCGGCCAGCGTGGCCCCCACCTCACGTTTGGCAACAGAATTTTCCAGCCACTTCCCTAGCATCGAGGTAGCCATGCCGCTGGCAACTTCACCTGCGTTATAGCCACCCATGCCATCGGCAAGGACGACAAAGCCACATGCAGCGTTCGCCAAAACAGAGTCTTCGTTATTTGATCGAACTTTGCCTGCATCTGTCCGAGTGACTATTTCCAGCACGACATCACGCTGCATTGTTCAGCTCCGTAAATATATTAATCTACACAGGAGCAGTGGCTTGAGCTCGCGCGCCGTTCCTGCTTGGTGGGTTTGAATAAT
>WOZP01000156.1:20731-23688 GCA_011620215.1 Rugosibacter sp. | reverse complement strand
CTTTCCCGTCAGCCAAAAGCGCCTCTTCTGTACGTTTGTTCATGATCACAATGCTGATACGACGATTGATCGGATTGTATGGATCCTGCTTGTCGAACAACACCGTCGAAGACATGCCGACAACGCGCATAATCTTGTCGTCCCGCATGCCTCCGGCGACAAGCTCACGGCGCGAAGCGTTAGCACGATTGGTGGATAGCTCCCAGTTGCTGAAGTCGCGTCCACCACTTGCAAAAGGCTGCGCATCCGTGTGACCAGACAAACTGACATGGTTTTCCACCTTGTTCAGTGTTTTGCCAATTTCGCGCAAAATAATCCGCGTATAGGGCTTTACTTCCGAGCTGGCAGAATCGAACATCGGCCGATTCTTTTCATCGACGATCTGAATACGCAAACCTTCGCTGGTAAGGTCAAGTAATAGCTGGTTCTTGAACTGTTTCAAAGTCGGGTTCGCATCGATCAGGGATTCCAGCTCCCCTTTCAGACCAGCGAGTCTGGCTTGCTCCGCTTTTTCATATTCGGCCTTCAACTTTTGCAGATTGATGGTCTTTTTCGGGGCTTTCACATCTCCGGCTTTGACTTGCCCGTGAGATGCAGTCAAATCCTTGCCCCCCCCCTGAATTACTGAAGAAGAGTCACCCGAACCAGATCCGCCCGCCAACGAAACCTTAAGTGGATTCTGAAAATAATCGGCAATACCCTGCAAATCAGCCTGTGTTGTAGAACCTAAAAGCCACATGAGCATGAAGAACGCCATCATCGCCGTAACAAAGTCGGCATAGGCAATTTTCCACGCACCACCATGTGCGCCCCCACCGCTCTTCTTGATTTTCTTGATGACTATGGGTTGCCTGGTATCGTCACTCATGTAGCCACCTGGATAAAATTGCGCAAGCTATTACCTGTTCTTATTGGTTTTTGCGTGCCTTCAGATCCTCTTCCAACTCAATGAAGCCAGGACGATCGCCAGAAAAAAGCACTTTACGGCCAAACTCTATCGCCACCTGTGGCGCATAACCATTCATGCTGGCCAGAAGTACCGTTTTGATAACCTGAAAGATCTTGCCCTCCTCTTCCACCTTCTGCTCTAGCTGCCCTGCAATGGGCGCCACAAAACCATAAGCCAGAAGAATACCGAGAAAAGTGCCGACCAATGCGCCACCGATCATCTTGCCAAGAACGGCGGGAGGAGCGCCGACTGAGCCCATGACATTGACCACGCCCATAACCGCCACCACAATGCCGAAGGCTGGCGTGGCATCGGCAATTTTGGATACAGTATGCGCCGGAAGATGGGCCTCCTGATGATGGGTTTCAATTTCAATATCCATCAGATTTTCTATTTCAAACGCATTGAGATTGCCACCTACCATCATGCGTAAATAATCGCAGATAAATTCCATGGCATGATGATCATGCACAATGTTTGGGTATTTAGAAAAAACTGCACTCTCAGCCGGATTCTCGATATCGTTCTCAATTGACATCAAGCCTTCTTTACGCACCTTGGAAAGAATTTCGAACAACATGGCCAGCAAATCCATGTAGAGCGCCTTGTTAAGCCGCGTACCTTTAAATACGGTGGGTAGCGCTCTTACTGTCGCTTTGATAGCCTTGATACCGTTACTGGCAACAAACCCGCCGATAGCCAGCCCGAGAATAGCCACGTATTCCATCGGCATCCACAATGCTGCCAAGCTCCCATGCACTGCATAGGTGCCTACTGAAGCAGCAAGAATAATGATATAGCCAAGAATTAGGAACATGTCGAATTTATCCGGTGTGACGTCTCAAACTTCATTGCTTGCGAGGGTATATTCTGCAAGCATAATCATAATCGCAAAAAAGAGAGCAAACATATGGCTAGAGTAGCCGACAAGTGGCGTTTGATGTTATGCGAAAATAACACGATTTTTTCCAGAGCGCTTTGCCAAATACATTGCTGCATCAGCGCGACTCAAAGCCTCATAAGGATCTTCTGCCTGAGCCACATTCACCAAACCGCAACTGAAAGTGATCAACACCTTGTCATTGTTGGCCATAAAAAACTTCCGTGTCAGCTCACGCTGAACGCGCGTCATGATACTAACGGCATCATCAATACCGGTATTGGGCAATAATACGACGAACTCTTCGCCACCATAGCGAGCGAATGTATCTTGAGGCCGAATGGCTTCTTGAATAACCGTTGCCAAATGTACCAAAGCCGCATCGCCAACAGCGTGCCCTTGGACATCGTTAATCTGCTTGAAGTTATCAACGTCGAGAAGTGCAAGGCTAAGGGTTCCCCCCTGGCGTTGCTGACGGTTAACTTCTTTTTTCAACGCCTCGTCCAGACCTTTACGATTGAGAGCACCAGTCAAGGGATCATGCCGAACCATCTTGCTGGTCGTAGAGAGTTCATTTTTCAGACGCGCCACTTCCTGCTCTGCCTCTTGCACCCGATTTTGCATAAGACTTAATTCATCACGTGAGCGCGCTGTATCAATCTGCACCAAGCGAGTCTCGTGCATAACGTCATTTAGCACCTCCGTGATTTCAGAGATATCGTCGGCTTGACTGATTTTCTTGACATACACCTCAATCTTGCCGTGGTAACCACTCGTGGTTTCAGAAAAGTTGGTCAAATGATCCACAAAGGTGACCAACATCAACCTGAGCCGATCATTGGCCTCGGTAAGCTCTTTCTTGAGCAGGCTTTGCTTGAAAATAACATCTTTCATCCGGCGCTTAACTTCATCCAAACGCCGCAAATCAAGAGGCTGAAGCAGCAGGTCTCGCATCATGCCGATTTGTCCAGTAAGCCACTGATCCTCAACCACTAACTCACTAATATTGTCCGTAATGAGTTGCACCAGATGAAATAACGCTGTATTCATCTCTGCTTCGTCTTCGGCAATAAAATGGATGCGATAGCACAGCTTCTTGAATCGATCAGAAAGTCCGGCAAGTGCCTC
>WOZP01000156.1:13012-20631 GCA_011620215.1 Rugosibacter sp. | reverse complement strand
CGCCTTGATTAGCTAACAATTCAATCAATGCCGCTTTAAGACTATCCCAGTTTGTCTCGAAAATCGCAGCTTCCAGTTGCCGAGAAAAATGAATCTGCTCTGCATTCTTGCGTGGCAAAGCCACTTGTAATGCCTTAAGTTCGTCCGCAGGGAACGTTGAAGCGGCGGGCTGGCCTGAAATCTCATGAAATACCATGCGGTAATTCTCTGGAGTTGGCGGAAGTTTCTTCACAACCAGACGCCGCAAGGTTTCACGGGCAATTTCAAGCGCTGAAAGCGGGGATGATTTAGGCATGACTCATTTGCAGGCTTTAATGATATGAAATATACATTACCGCCTATGTGGAGAACCGATAAGCAAAGGGATATACATTGACCATTATTTCCATGAAGCGCCCAAGCGATTCACCATCGTCACATCGCCTGTGGAATATTCAGGTAAATATAAAGACGCGTCTGTCGTTGATCCGCCACGTCGATAACCGTCTGCGCTGTCATTTCCGGAATAGCAAAACTATTACTGACCAGACAGGCAGGCGGCATCATTTCGGCTTGCGCCTTGGCGCCGAGTTTCGCCATGGGGGCCGGAGAAAGAAAAGCATAGACTACGTCATAAGCTGCCAGTGAGTGGTTCCAGAAGTTACCGCGACGAGTGCTCACGTTGGAAAATCCTCGTGCCAACAGCCATGCCCAAGCCCATGTCAATGGCGCATGCTCGATGCCAACAAACACGCAATCTGGCCGGGCGCGGGCCAGATGACGCAGCAGACCACCATCGCCACAACCAATATCCACCATGCGGCAGGGGGTTTCAGGTAACAGGGACAGCAAAGCGTCCCGACTTTTACGATTGGTAAGATACAGTGGCACCTGATTGATATCCGTCCGCCAAAAAACCAGCAGCAACAAGAAAAATGCGCTGAGCCATATCCAGGCAGGCAATGCCATGCTGCTTGCCAACACGGCGCAGGGAATAAAAACCAGATGGATAAATAACCACCAGATCGGTGCGCGCAACAACATCGCCGTAAGCACTGCACAAACGCCCTGTAGCAAGGCAAAAAGTACAAGATGATCAAAAAGTACTAACGAAAAAGCTGACATCAAACCAATGGCCAGCAGAGTGCCAACCAACTGAGCAAGCAGGGCAAAAAACAATGGATGCGAATTGCTGCGGGAATGACGGCGGACAAAATCCGACCAGTAATCAAAAAACCGAATCACTGTACAGCCGATGACGTCACAGACTCGCCCCCAGCTTCTGCCTTGGGTAACGCTTTACTACTGTACTGAAGCGTATTGTTTTTTACCTGAAAACTGCCAATCATCTCCCCTGGCTCGGGTGGTGGATCCTGATACGACTGAAAGCCACACTGTTGTAATTCAGTAACATACCATCGCTTTCCGGCATTAAGAATGAACACGCCGGGCTCCGGTCGATAAACATCTAAACGAAATTTATCCGCACCCAACCCGTCCACAACATAGCGGCGCTGGCATTGCGGAAGGCCGGCAACAATCAATGCGGCTTGCCACGGGCCTCTCCAATAGGCCTGATCACGTACAAGTGTTAATGATTGACCACGGTCATTGATATTTAAAAATGCCTGCTGGCTATTGCCACAAGCACTCAGCAGCAGAGGAAAGAGCACCAGCGTGATTCGCTTGAGTTTATTTTGCAAATCTGTTCTGGAAAACATCAAACCACCCATTGAAGACATTATTGAAAATACTAAAAAACGCATTGCGCTTTTTATTAAAAATTTTATAGCGCCCTAACGATCAGCGTGATTCCTTGATCAAACGGCCATTCGAGGGTTGCAAAGGGCGCGCATTATTACGGTAAAGGCGTGAAAATATTGCTACTTGTTCCGCAGAAACCGGTATCGGTTGCTTTAACACCATCCACAGTACACCTTCAGTACAAGGGGGCGTAGTCAATGATCCCATATAAGTCCAATAAGCTCGGCTTTCCGGCAGTATCTTGTTCAGATCGATGACATCGACAGGCGCTACCTCGATATTCTGGTCCAGTGGCAAATGGTTCCACAGTGTCTGAATCAAGGGGTTCTCACCACCTTTTTCGAACAGCACTGCAACGATAGCCAGTTGACCTTCGTCATTTCTATGCACCAAGTGCATCACCATATCGTAAGCGCGTCCATCGACTCGCTCCTCGGAGGGACGATGAAAATTAAAGTACAACAATTCATAGCGCTTACCTGAAATCTTCAGACTTAATCCCTCACCAACGTTCACCTGCACCGTGTGGCCGGTATCAATGATACGGAATGGGCTTGGTTTGTAGTCGAATGCGATTTCCTCGAGATTGACCCTAATACCTTCGCGAATATCAATCGGCGATTGACGTTTGCCTGATGCACAGATTGCATAGTCATCCCGCAGCTTGGCCCAGCGGGTTGGTCCGCTTTCATCATCGTAAGACCAAGCGCCAGTCTTTGCGGCAGAAAGCTCATCTTGACCATTACCCGAAAATGCTGCTGTTGGCCTCTTCTTTCTCGCTTTGTACGGGCCGGACGTTGCATAATGCAATTCACGCAAACGCTTGTCTGCCCGGCTTTCCGTCCCTTGCCGCAAGGAACTGGAACTGACCTTTGGTGTAAGGGGTGCCGGTGACGCAGCAAGCGGCTTTTTTCCGGCGCTGGCAGCCGTCTGATCTGCGGCAGCTTTGTCCGCAGCAGCCTTGTCTATAGATGGCAGAATGATCAGATTCGGTGTTTCAGCCGCGACAACATCCCCTCTATCGGCAACAAGCGTTAACTTCGCCGTGACCGGGCCTTCATTTCCGGCTTGTAACAAGCGTGGTGGCGCTACTGCTACATGATCCAACGCCGCACCCGTTGCAGATAGCCTCCCCGCAGGCACCACACCTGCATTGGCAGAACCATTTGCAGTGGTGGCGCAAGCCACATTGAATATTCGTTCATCGAGACTGCCTATTTCTATGGCATTGGGGCGCTGACGAGAAACGACATCCTCGCGAACCAGCGTATCCCCTCGAAAATAAGCGCGACGGAGTGTAGTAAAACGGCGTGCAGCGCAATCATAAAGATTCTGTGCTTGCATTGCGTCATAAGCACCGCCGACATCACGCACCGGACGTTCAAGGATTACCCGACTCCAGGCCGTAGCGCCAGAAGTAGTGCGCTCGATGCGGGCCTTATTGATGTCGATGGTTTCGCTCTTGCCGACAATGACGGTTTGCCAGTCACCGACTGTAGCGCCCAGGGGGCTATTCAAACTAAAAAACAATCCCACCAAGATAAACGACAAACGCGATGCTGACATGACGCCCCTTTTTTCTTTCGAATCAACCCGGCTTGCGACACCCTGCGCCTGATGTCAATCGAAATCGGCAATATGACGACAATCCGAATCAAACCTGGATATTCATGATGTCGTGATAGGCAGAGACCAGTTTGTTACGCACCTGCACCATCTGCTGAAAAGACAAATTGGCTTTCTGCAGATTGATCATCACATCCTGCAAATTGACGTCACTCTGACCGCTGGAAAAATCCTCAGCCATCTTGTGCGCATCCATTTGGGCGGCGTTCACCTGATCGATTGTTTTTGACAACACTTGCGCAAAATCCGCCCCTCCTGCCGGAGCGGCCTGGTTTGCGGATTTACCACCTGCCAGCGCAGTTGCTGCACGCAGCTCGGAGAGCATCTGGTCAAGTTGTCGTGTATCGATAGCCATAAATGCAACCTTACCTGAATTCGATCAGCAAAGAAATAGCAAAAGATAAGCAATCAACGTGCCATGGTTTTCTGTAATTACTCATGCTCGCGTCCGGTAAAAAAACCTTCGGTGCGGTACTGGTTCAGTTTGTAACGTAGCGTACGTTCCGATATCCCCAGAATAGCCACCGCTTTCTTGCGTGAGCCATTCACCTGCGCCAGAATTTCCAGGATGTGCTGTCGTTCAAGCACCTTCATGTTAGCCGGTGACGCTGGAGCACCGACAGTCGCACTGGCTGCCGAAAAAGTCGGCGCTGGTGATACGGCGTCGGGTAGCAATTCCGCCCCGCCAATCTTGCCTGTTTTGTCTAATGCCGAATTCAAAACTGATGACGCAAACTCTATACGATCCAGCGGCAACTCCTCTGCATCTATCAACTCATCTGTCGCCAGAATCAGCGCACGCTGAACCACGCTTTGCAGCTCTCGTACATTCCCAGGCCACGCATAGGCCAGCAAACGGGCTTCCGCTGCGGCGGTAAATTTTGCCGCTTGGCGTGCCGAAGTTGCCAGCTCAGCCAACAGCTTACGTGCCAGGGGCACGATATCGCCCGGCCGTTCGCGCAGCGGCGGAATCTCCAGGGGAAATACATTCAGGCGATAAAACAGATCTTCGCGAAAACGTCCTGCACGCACTGCTTCGGCCATGTCGCGATTTGAAGTAGCCAGAACGCGAATATCCAGGGCGACGGGCTTCTTGCCACCCACGCGCTCGACCTCGCGCTCTTGCAGCACACGCAACAGCTTGGCCTGCAAACCCAAAGGCATTTCCGAGATTTCATCCAGTAGCAAAGTGCCGCCATTGGCTTGTTCAAATTTTCCCGCCTGCGCGGTTTGCGCTCCGGTAAAAGCGCCTCTTTCGTAACCAAAAAGCGTCGCTTCGAGCAAATTGTCCGGAATCGCCGCGCAATTGATCGCCACAAAAGCACCCGCCGAACGCAGGGACTGATCGTGAATATAGTGCGCAAAAACTTCTTTGCCTACACCGGATTCCCCAGTAAGCAACACGGTCGCATCCGCCCGTGCCACACGTGCAGCCAGCAGCAGGGTGGCCCGTGTTTTAGCATCCACAGCAACAACACCAGCGGCAGGCGCAGGCGGCGTGGCGTAGCGAGCGATTTGCTCGATCAATGTCCTGGGTTCAAACGGTTTGAGCATGAAGTCGCACGCCCCGCCACGAATCGCCGCCACCGCCTTGTCAACATCGCCAAAAGCGGTCATCAACAACACCGGCAGTCCAGGATAGCCTGTGCGAATTTCGCCCAGCAAGGCAAGACCATCCATCGGACTCATGCGCAAATCCGAGACCACCATATTGAAGGTTTTGTCGCGCAACCGCGCTAATGCCGCCGGACCACCATCGACGCAGACAACTTCATGGCCGGCCGCCTCGAGCGTAATCTGCAAGGCATCACGCAACGCATCATCGTCCTCGACAACCAAAATGTTTAGCTGTTCGAACATGGCAAACTCACCGAAAATCTGGCACCGGCATCAGGGCTGGAGACTACATCAATACTCCCCCCATGCGCCCGAACCACACCGCGCGCAATGGCAAGACCGAGACCCGTGCCATCGCTGCGGGTAGTATAAAAAGGCTCAAACAATCGAGACACGGTAACCTTGTCCATCCCGCAACCATTGTCTTCTACCATCAGCAGTAGACTGCCCTCCTCGCGTCGGACAGACAGTTCGATGCACCCATCTTCTCGTCCGGCAACCGCCTGTAGCGCATTTTCCAGCAAGCTGGTCAACGCACTCACCAACGATTTGCGCTTGCCCATGAGCACAGCACCTGCGCTCTCGTTATTGACAACAAACCGTACATGGCTGTTTTGCACCAGCGGCTCAAAGTTTTGCGTCAATTCGACCAAAAGATCCGTCACGGCAAAATGTTCGCGCCCCAGCGCCTCCCCACGCGCAAACAACAACATATCCTGAATGAGCCGCTCGATGTGTTTCAGGCGGGCCACGGTTTTTTGTGCGATGGCGGCATGCGCAGCAGGAGACAATGCCGCATTTTCCAGGTTACCCGCATACAGCAAGGCAGCAGCCAGCGGTGTCCGCAATTGATGCGCCAGTTGAGCGGCCATTTCACCCATCGCTGCCAGGCGCTGATGGCGCTCTGCCTGGGTTTTCAAGTGCTGCGCCTCGGTGATATCGTGCAGCAGGACAATACGGCCACCGGCCGAGTCAAGCGGAGTAACGGCAATGGCCAAACGCCGCTCGCCACACAAATATTCTCCCGGTGTATCGCCGGGCTGCAACGCTTCCGCCTGGATCGCCGTCCAGCCAGCGCCGACTTTTACTCCACCAAGCAAGCAACTCGCTGCGGGGTTGATCTGTACCGCACAGTCGGAATCATCAAGCACCACGACACCCGCAGGCAAGGCATCAAGCAATAAGCTCAGCCGCTCCGTCAATGCCGCTTTTTCTTGATATTGCTGGCGCAGCGCACCGTTGGCCACGGCCAACTCTTCGGTGAGCCTGGCGACCTGATTTTGCAAATCGCTGTAGGCATTACTTAATTCATCCGATGCCTGGCTAAAAATACGAAAAGCCTCAGCCAGACGCAACGCCTCATCCGGCGCAACCTGAGGTGATTGCGCATGGACTGTCAAAGTTTCGGCCGAAACGTGAGGATGCTGCATAGGCTTCGATGATGGCAGAATTAAAGATCACAGACAAGAAAATGAGCACCCGATATACCGGCAATAATTGCCGCTTCTTTCAGGAACCAGTCTCACCATGACAGGGCATACTCACCACGCGAGCAAATTGACTCGAAAAGCAGGCTCTATCACCCATCCGTAATGGCAGAAACCGCTACCGCCTCTTCGCCGCTTCCATTATCGATGGAAGCGTTCACCCGCCTGAACAATCAGCAGAAACTTGCGGGCATCGTCATCATTGCCCTGTTTCTGGCGGTCCTGATCGGTGGTTTTCTGTGGGCCCGCGAACCAGCTTACGCGGTGTTATTTTCGATTCAAGATGAAAAAGATGGTGGCCAGATTGTCGCTGCATTACAGCAACAAAATATCCCTTATCGCTTTAGTGAGGGGGGGCATACTATTCTTGTGCCACAAAACGTCGTACACGATACGCGACTTCGGCTTGCCGCCCAAGGGCTGCCCAAGGGCGGACTGGTGGGTTTTGAATTACTTGAAAATCAGAAAATGGGCATCAGCCAGTTTGCCGAACAAGTCAACTATCAACGCGGACTGGAGGGCGAGCTTGCCCGCTCGATACAATCCCTTGCCGCCGTTAAAGGTGCCCGTGTGCATCTGGGCATCCCCAAGCAAACAGCTTTCTTGCGCGACGAACAGAAAACATCGGCCTCTGTACTGGTGAGTCTTTACCCGGGGCGCACACTGGAGTCAGCGCAGGTTGCAGGCATTGTCAATCTGGTCGCCTCCAGCGTGCCACAACTTAACCCGCTTAATGTGACGGTGATAGACCAGGAGGGGCGTTTGATTTCGCAATCTCAAGACGCTTTGCGCAATGCCGGACTTGACCCTTCACAGCTTAAATATGTGCGCGAAATCGAGGCAGACTATACGAAACGTATTGAGGATATCCTTTCGCCAGTCGTTGGCGCTAGCAATGTACGGGCGCAGGTTGCTGTCGATGTTGATTTTTCGCAGATCGATCAGGTCGCT
The DNA here is from genome assembly GCA_011620215.1 of Rugosibacter sp. Lineage (GTDB taxonomy): Bacteria > Pseudomonadota > Gammaproteobacteria > Burkholderiales > Rhodocyclaceae > Rugosibacter. Next base: position 13,207 of record WOZP01000156.1, on the reverse strand, counting down.
GAGACCTATAAACCCAATCCGCCGCCCGAAACCGCCATCCGCAGCCAACAAACGGTCGAAAACAGTAGCGGCGCCCTCGCTGCTGCCGGCATACCGGGGGCGCTAAGCAATCAGCCACCAGTACCTGCCACAGCACCACTTAGTCAGCCACCAGTTGCCGGCTCCGCCAGCGCTACGAACAATGGCAATGGCAAT
>WOZP01000156.1:8382-12912 GCA_011620215.1 Rugosibacter sp. | reverse complement strand
CAATGGCAATGGCAATACTCAAAGTTACAGCAAGAATACCTCGACGAATTATGAAGTCGACAAAACCATTCGCCATACCAAGGGTGTGCCTGGCACGGTGCGTCGTTTATCAGTCGCCATCGTGGTTAATCACAAAAAAGAGCTTGCAAAAGATCCGGCAAAATCCAAATCATTGCCACTGACTGAAGCGGAAATGAAACAACTCACCGAACTGGCTCGTGAAGCAGTAGGGTTCAACAAGGAACGCGGCGACACACTGAATGTCGCCAACGCGCCATTTACACCCATCGAAAAAGACATCATACCGGATGCCCCATTCTGGGCCGATGCCGAACTCATGGCCACCCTAAAAGAAGTAGTAAAATATTTGTTGTTTGCAGGACTTATCTTCTGGCTATGGACTCGCCTGTTGAAACCCATGCTAGGTAAGCTGATGGAAACGACAAGTTCACCCAGATCAGACACGACTAACTCAGACACGATTGATTCAACAGTACCCGACGACCCATCTCACATGCCGCAGATGATGTATGAAGACAAGCTCGCCGCAGCGCGAGATCTCGCGAAAAAAGATCCCAAAGTAGTTGCCAGCATAGTGAAAGGGTGGATGGATGGCGGCGAGCCAGCTAAGTGACGGCGTCGAGAAGAGCGCCATTCTTCTCCTCTCTCTCGGCCAGGATGATGCTGCCGAGGTACTGAAAAATCTCGGCCCTAAAGACGTACAAAAAATTGGCCAGGCCATGACCGCATTAAAGCAGGTATCGCGGGCGCGCATCGAAGCTGTGCTTGACGAGTTCACCGAACAAACCGCCCTGGATACGCCCGTTGTCATTGATAACGATACCATCAAGGCAATGCTCAACAAGGCACTGGGTGATGACCGGGCTGCCGGGATCATCAGCCGCATCATGTCGGGCAACGACATGGCCGGTATTGAAGGCCTGAAATGGATGGATGCGGTCAGCGTTGCTGATCTGATTCGCAACGAACATCCACAGATCATCGCGACTATTCTGGTACATCTGGAGTATGACCATGCCGGCGAAATTCTCAAACAATTCACCGATCGCCTGCGCAATGATGTCCTGGTCCGCATTGCCACACTGGATGGCGTGCAACCCACGGCCCTGAGGGAATTAAACGATGCCATGACTCGCATTCTCGCGGGTGCTGCGGCGAATACCAAAAAAGCAGCCATGGGCGGTATTCGTCACGCTGCAGAAATTCTCAACTTTGTTGGCCAGGCGGCAGAGACCACGATTGTTGATAGTGTGCGTGAATATGATCCGGAGCTAGCGCAAAAAATTCTCGATGAAATGTTTGTCTTTGAAAACATGCTCGATATTGATGATCGTGGCATTCAGTTGCTGCTACGTGAAGTGCAATCAGACGCATTGATCATTGCCCTGAAAGGGGCATCTCCCGAGTTACGGGACAAGATTTTCAAGAATATGTCGCAACGGGCTGCCGAAATGCTCAAGGAAGATCTCGAATCAAAAGGCCCGGTACGCCTTTCCGAGGTTGAAAGCCAGCAAAAAGAAATTCTCAAAATTGCACGTCGTCTGTCTGAAGAGGGCCAGATCCAGCTTGGTGGAGCCGGTGGCGATGACTTCGTCTAATCTTGCTTGAGCCTTTTCCAATGACTACAGATACACGCCCCGTCGCCTCATTAACCGCCTGGGAGCGCTGGGAGCTCGCCAGCTTTGACGACACCGAGGCAAAATCCGGCTCAGCAGAAAACGAAACAACGTTGCAGCCGCCACCATTGACTACAGATGAAACGCCACTATTGACCACAGATGAAATTAACCATCTGCATGAAATCGCCCGGCAAGAAGGCTATCAAAAAGGGTTCGATACCGGATACAAAGAAGGGTCGCAGACCGGCCACGAAGCAGCCCTTGCAGAAGGACGCCAATTGTCTGCCCAACTCGCGCAAATCATATCGCGACTTGAAACAGGCATTGGCGAACTCGAGCAGGCCGTTGCAGATGACCTGCTCGCCCTGGCACTTGAAATTGCCCGCAAAGTCGCCCATCAAACGATTGCCATCCAGCCACAGGTTATTCTCGGGGTAATTCGTGACGCCTTGGCACAACTCCCATTGCAACATGCGATTATTCACCTTCACCCGGCAGACGTCGCACTAATTGACTCATTCAACGAAAAGCAGATAACACAGGCGGGGCACCGCATTCAGGAAGATGCGCAGCTTCTGCGTGGCGATGTCGTCATCGAGGCAGGCAATACGCATCTGGATGCACGGCTTGCCACGCGCTGGCAACACGCCATTGCGGCGCTTGACCAGGATATTCCCTGGTTGGCAACTGATCGCCCGGAGCCTGCATGAATCCGCAGCGCCTGGCGCAGTATCTTGACCAGTGTCGGACGCAGGTTGTTGCAACCCATCCCTGGCAGCTCGCCGGTCGACTGACCCGTATCAACGGGCTGGTGATGGAAGCATCCGGCCTGAAGTTACCGCTGGGGGCCGGTGCGCGCATCCAGGTTCGCGGCACCACCATGGTCGAAGCAGAAGTCGTCGGTTTTGCGGGTGATCGTCTGTTCATGATGCCGACCGAAGATGTTTATGGCTTATCCCCCGGCGCATTGGTGTTACCACTCGCCCCCATTTCTGCGCCCCCCATCCTCGGAGAGATTCCAGTCCCCCAACGACGCATGCCGGACCGCGCAAAACACCTGCCCGTAGGCGACGAATTGCTTGGCCGGGTAATTGATGGCAATGGCCGCCCACTGGATAATCTAGGCCCGATTACCACCCAGCATCTGCATTCTCTGGCGAGCCGCCCCCTTAATCCCTTGCAGCGCGAACCCATTCGCCACACCATGGACGTTGGCATACGCGCAATCAATGCCTTGCTCACGATAGGTCGCGGTCAGCGACTGGGGTTGTTTGCCGGCTCAGGCGTGGGAAAAAGTGTGCTCCTGGGCATGATGGCGCGCTACACCGAAGCAGATCGCATCGTGGTCGGACTGATCGGCGAACGCGGCCGCGAAGTCCAGGAATTCATCACCCAGAATCTGGGTGATGAAGGCCTCGCTCGCGCAGTCGTCGTCGCCGCGCCAGCAGATGTCAGCCCATTGATGCGTCTGCAAGGCGCCGCTTATGCCACCGCCATTGCCGAACACTTTCGCGATGAAGGCCGACATGTCCTCTTGATCATGGACTCGCTCACCCGCTACGCCATGGCGCAGCGCGAAATTGCGCTGGCGATTGGCGAACCCCCCGTCACTCGAGGCTACCCTCCTTCGGTTTTTGCCCGCCTGCCGCAATTGGTTGAACGTGCCGGCAATGGCCCGGCAGGTGGTGGCTCAATCACGGCTTTTTATACCGTACTCACCGAGGGCGACGATCCGCAGGATCCCATCGCCGACTCCGCTCGTGCGATTCTCGACGGTCACATCGTCCTTAATCGCCAGCTCGCTGATGCCGGCCACTACCCCGCCATCGACATTGAGCAATCCATCTCGCGGGTGATGAATAATCTTGTTCCGCCAGAGCATCGTGAGCTCGCGCGCCAGTTCAAACAGCTCTATACACGCTACCAGCGCGCCCGCGATCTATTGTCTGTCGGCGCCTATGCCGCAGGCACTGACCCGCTGCTTGATCGCGCCATTGCGATTTATCCCAGGCTTGAAGCCTTCCTTCAGCAATCGATTGACGATCGTGCGGATAGCCATAGCTCGCAGCAACGGCTTATCGAATTGCTCACGCAGTAGAATTAATTTGTTATTTATCAACTGGATCTCGCTTCCCTGAGTTATCTTTATCATGGCACCCTCTTTTTCACTTCAGCCTCTCCTTGATCTCTCCCGCTTTCAACTTGACGAAGCCGCTCGAAAACTGGGGGAATTAATTGCAGGCGAACAAGAAGCGTCCCAGCGCCACAGTTTGCTGGTTACCTATCGCGAGGAATATCAGGCACGATTTCTGGAAGCCGCAAAAAATGGCCTTGGGCAAAGTCAATGGAGCAATTACAGTAGCTTTCTCGCCCGGATTGACGATGCCATTATCCAGGCGGCCCTCTCCGTTACGCTCACGCAACAACGCACCCTGGTCGGCCAACAAAACTGGGTCGGCAGGCAAGGCCGCGTCAAGGCTTTCGATACCCTATCCGAACGCCATCACGCACAAGTCACCGCACAAGAGCAGCGGGCGAATCAAAAAAGCAGCGATGAGCATACTGCACGGCGACATAGCGAAAAAAGTAACAATGAAAAGACATAAACCAAACGGATGCTGCACCCAGTGATCTGCCCAGATGAACCTGGTTCACTCAAAAATGGCACAAACTTTGCTTATTCTCTTTTCAATACGAACCCTAAGGTCTCAAAGAGCATATGCCTGATCTGCCGATTACCCCACCCATTGTTACTGTTACGCCTTCGGTGCAGATCCCGGGTCGTATCAATGCATCACATCCCAGTTCTGATGAGACGACTGAACCTGGCGTACCGTCTGGGACATCTGCATCTTTTGCTGCAACACTGACCTCTCTGACCGAAAAAAAA
>WOZP01000156.1:0-8282 GCA_011620215.1 Rugosibacter sp. | reverse complement strand
GTCTGGGACATCTGCATCTTTTGCTGCAACACTGACCTCTCTGACCGAAAAAAAAGATAGTGACGAGGCACCAACGACACCCATCGATTCATCTGCACTGCTCTCGCTGCTGCAAGCGGACGTCTCTTTTGCCCAAGCATCCTCAGTCCCCGCCATAACACCTGCATCAACAGTCGTCAGCACACCTAAACCCACGATGAGTGCAGCCAGCGCCGTCCCGCCAGCGCCGACTTTTCCCATCAATCAAGCATCAATGCCAAAAAATCCTCTCGCCGCACTACCGTCCGTTCTGGCTACCGACCCTGCCGGAGAAAATCACTCCCCTATCTCAAAACTTGCCGTCCAAGCGGCAACTTCTGCCGAATCGATCCAGGAAGCCCCTGTAAATTCGGCTTCGAGTCAGGCTCAGGAAACTTTCAGTACGGTAATGGAGCGCATCACAAATCATTCCGCTGCTGGTTTCGCGCATTCACAGGCAGCAGGAACGTCCGCCTTGCCACCAGCGCTTGAGCTACCTGTAGAAATCCGGCTGGGTAAAACAGGCTGGCGCGACGAGGTTGGCCAAAAACTAACCTGGATGGTCAGCAACAATCGGCAACAGGCCGACCTCATACTGACCCCGCCACAGCTTGGCCGTATTGAAGTAACCCTGTCGCTCGACGGCAATCAAGCCAGCGCGAGCTTTGCCTCACCCCATGTTGCCGTCCGCGAAGCCCTTGAAAATTCCATGGCACGGCTTCGCGAAGTGCTGGCCGACGCCGGCGTTACTCTTGGACAAACTCACGTCGGCTCCGAATCGCGTCGTGATCCAAATCCTGCGAATCCGAAAAATGAGGGTCTTGCGGTTATGCGTCAAGACAATGGGCGCTATGTTGCCGCACTCGACCCACTTGGAAGCGGGTTCGCTTCACGCGGCATCAGGGCTCATGGCATGGTGGACGTTTTCGTTTAGCGATCATGGAGTTACCGGTAAATAACCATTTACGCCATCGTAAAATTCACGCTTATTTCAATCACTAAATTCTGGAGAATAATAAATGGCAACCGCCAAACCAACCAGGGAAGAAACATCAGTTGCCCCTCAGAAGAAAAAAAGCAAGCTACTGTTGTTCATCGTTATTGGCGTAGTCGTTCTTTCACTGATTGGAGGCGCAGCCTTTTTTCTGCTAAAAAAACCCGCACCCGCCGAAGGGGAAGATGATGCCGAAGCTACATCTCATGCCCCCGCTAAAAAGAAAAAGGTCGACCACAGTGTGCCGCCCGTTTTCTACAAATTTGACAAACCCTTCACCGTCAAATTACAAACCGCAGAACAAGACGCTTATTTGCAAACAGAAGTGCAACTCAAACTGCAAGATCCCCATGGCCAAGAATTAATCAAACAATATGAACCTGAACTCAAGCATCGCATGACGCTTACCCTGATGGGTAAAAAAGCATCCGATCTGCTAACCGCCACCGGCGTACAACGACTGGCGAATGAATTACGCGACGTGGCCAATCACGTCATCGAGCCTCCGCCACCGCAAAAAAATCCACCCGCCACTGAAGCTGAGCCTGCTGATACTGCAGAGCCTGATGCGCCAGTTCAGGCAGTGCTGTTCTCGACGTTCATCATTCAGTAATCCTTCGCTCCCCTCACGCACCTCCTCTCATGACCCAGGATTTTCTCTCTCAGGACGAAGTCGATGCCTTACTCAAGGGCGTAACTGGTGAAGCAGAGTCAGAGAAACCATCTGACAACAATGGGGAGCCTCAAATCTATGACATTGGCCGCCAGGAGCGCATTGTTCGTGGGCGCATGCCGACGATGGAACTCATCAATGAGCGCTTTGCCCGTTATTTACGTATTGGTCTTTTCAATTACATGCACAAAGGTGTTGAGATTTCTGTCGGCCCCATCAAGGTGCAAAAATACAGTGAGTTCATTCGCAATCTCGTGGTCCCCACCAACCTGAATCTGATTCAGGCAAAACCTTTACGAGGTAACGGCCTGATGGTGCTGGATCCCAATCTGGTTTTTCTTGTCGTGGATAACATGTTCGGTGGCGACGGGCGCTTTCATACCCGTGTAGAAGGTCGTGACTTCACAGCGACGGAGCAACGCATCATTCAAGGATTTCTGGGCGTGATATTCGAGGAATACCAAAAGTCATGGAAACCCGTCTTTCCGCTTGAATTTGAGTATGTGCGTTCCGAAATAAACACGCAGTTTGCTAACATTGCGACCCCGTCGGAAGTAGTCATTACCGTAACCTTCGCTCTTGAGTTTTCCGGCAATACTTCCGAAATGCATTTTTGCTTCCCCTACTCGATGATGGAACCGATACGCGATATTCTCTATAGCGCAATGAGTAGCGAGCAGGCGACATCTGACAAACGCTGGATCAGCCTGCTAGCGCGACAATTACAAACAGCAGAAGTCGAACTCATCGCCACTTTGGGCATGACAAACATGACACTAGACGGAATACTTAAAATGCAGGTGGGCGATGTTATTCCGCTGACCATTGAAGAAAAGGTTCAAGCCACCATTGGTGGCATACCTGTAGTCGAAGCCCGTTACGGAATTCAAAACGGGCAACTTGCACTAAAAATCGAACGCTTTCTTGCAGAAGAAGAAACATGACAACTATCATAACCTTTGACGTATTCATCGCTATCATGATGCCAGGAGCCTAGTATGAGCGAAGCCACTTCATCTCCAAGTGTCGAAGCACCTGCTATCGAAGGTGATTCGGAAGACGATTGGGCTGCGGCCATGAGTGAACAGGCTGCCGCTGAAGAAGCGTCATCCCAGGCAGGCGCCGCCCAACCAGCACAGATTTTCGAACAGTTTTCTGGTGAAGGCCGAACAACGTCAGAGCCACAGGGTTTTGACATGATCATGGATATTCCCGTTGCGCTAACGGTCGAGTTGGGGCGCACCAAGATCCCCATCCGCAACCTGTTGCAACTGGCGCATGGCTCAATCGTTGAACTTGATGGCCTGGCTGGCGAACCGATGGATATCCTCATCAATGGCACACTCATTGCGCAAGGCGAGGTTGTCGTAGTTAACGAAAAATTCGGTATTCGCCTAACCGACATCATTACGCCCCAAGAGCGCATCCGCAAACTGAACCGCTGATAAGTCGAAGCTTACGCCCTTTACTTCGCGGCTTTTTAAACAGCGGTTAATTTAGACTCGCACCCACTTAGCTGCGGCTACCGCAGTATGATTTTCGGTGCTCATGAAAACACTCACAGCCTCCGCCTTCACTCTCTCCCTCTTTGCGAGCGAGGCTTCAGCACAGGCAGCTTCCGCAGCCTCTATAGCTGCAGCACCATCAGTCAGCAGCAGTCTGATACAAATGTTCCTTGCGCTGATCGGTGTTCTGGCGCTTCTTTTTGCCTGTCTCTGGTTACTAAAAAAACTCACCGCCCAGCGCGGGGCAGCAGCAGGGCTCCTGCGCGTGGTGGCTGCCACCGCAGTGGGTACTCGTGAACGGGTTGTCATCGTTGAAGTCGGCAGCACTTGGCTGGTACTCGGCGTAGCCCCTGGCCAGGTTTCAGCACTGGCTGAAATTCCCCGCCAACCAATGGCTGAGCCACCGCATGAGACAAAGATTGCCTCTGTTCCCCAATGGCTACAGCAGTTGATGAAAAAACGTTGATCATGCGGCAGCGAATTCTCTTCGTTCTTCTTCTTGCGCCCGCACTCGCCTTTGCTCAGGCTTTGCCGGCGCTTACCAGCACACCAGTAGCGGGGGGCGGCGTTCAGTGGTCATTGTCGATTCAAACCCTGCTGCTGCTCACCGGCCTCACTTTCCTGCCGGCGCTGATTCTGATGATGACCAGCTTCACTCGCATCATCATCGTTTTTTCGTTGCTCCGGCATGCGCTGGGAACTCAGACTTCGCCACCCAATCAGGTTTTGGTCGGTCTAGCCTTGTTTCTTACTTTTTTCATCATGGCACCCGTTGGGGATCGTATTTACAACGAGGCTTACTTACCCTTGTCCGAAAACAAAATCAGTTTTCAGGATGCGCTGGAAAAAGGCGCTGTGCCATTGCGTGCCTTCATGCTCAAGCAGGTACGTGAAACCGATTTAGCCACTTTTACCAAAGTCGCCAAGCAGCCGACACCAGCAAAGGCCGATGAAATTCCCATGCGGGTTCTGATTCCGGCCTTCGTCACCTCAGAACTCAAAACTGCCTTCCAGATCGGCTTCATTGTATTCATACCCTTCCTTATCATCGACATGATCGTGGCTTCTGTTTTGATGTCGATGGGGATGATGATGATGTCACCCGTCATCGTCTCATTGCCATTCAAAATCATGCTGTTCGTGTTGGTTGATGGCTGGAACCTGCTGATAGGTTCCCTTGTGCTGAGTTTCGGATCATGACCCCAACGACCGTTATCGAAATAGGTCGCGGCGCACTGGAGCTTACCTTGCTGATTTCTGCGCCGCTGTTTATCGCCGCACTGGTGACAGGCCTTATTGTCAGCATCTTTCAGGCGGCAACCCAAATCAACGAAGCCACGCTCTCCTTTGTGCCAAAGCTAGTCGCCATTTTCATCACGCTGATTCTTGCCGGGCCGTGGATGATCACCATGATGACCGACTACATGCGCCGCCTCTTTGAGTCGATTCCCGGAGTCATCGGCTAGTGATCCACATCAGCTCGGCACAGCTTGATGCGTGGCTGGGTCTGTTCGTTTTTCCGCTGACACGCATCCTCGCCCTTCTGTCAACGGCGCCGATATTCAATAATGCGGCATTGCCAACCAACATTCGCCTGGTCATGGGTTTGGCCATGACGTTTGCCCTCGCTACAGCATTGCCCGCACCGCCACCGATTCCTGCCGGCTCCTGGCTGGGGTTGGCTGTCATCGGTGAACAACTGCTGATTGGTCTCATGATGGGGTTTGCGCTCCGCATAGCCTTTGTCGCATTCGATATTGCGGGTGAATTAATCGGTTTGCAGATGGGGCTCTCGTTTGCCACCTTTTTTGATCCGGGACGTGGTGGAGAAACATCGGTCGTAGCAGAGTTCCTTGGGCTCCTGGCCGCGCTAGTTTTCCTCGCCATGAACGGTCACCTGCTGATGCTGGCGCTGCTAGCCGAAAGTTTTACATTACTGCCAGTAAGTGCAACACCCTTTCATGCAGCAGGATTCTCAGCGCTATTAACGGCCTCAGCCATGATGTTTTCTTTGGGCGTCATGCTGGCATTGCCGCTAATTGCCGCGCTTCTGGTCACCAACATTTCATTGGGCGTATTGTCCCGTGTCGCCCCGGCATTGAACCTTTTTGCCGTTGGCTTTCCGGTCACGCTGGGTCTGGGTTTCATCGTTCTGCTATTGTCCCTGCCTTATATCGGCGCCGCGATGGATGGTGTGTTCAGCAAGGGATTTACAGTCATGGAAATGGCACTACGTGCAGCAGGCAGATAAGTGAAATGCGAGTTTCCGTGCCGAAATACTCAGACACGAAACGCCTTATCACCCATCACATTAAGGTGGGTCAATATCTTTTTTGCCATATCCTTGAGCGGAACAATCTCATCCACTCCCCCTTGCGCAATAGCTTCTTTAGGCATGCCGAATACCACGCAGCTGGCTTCGTCCTGAGCAAAGGTATGCGCTCCCGCCTCATGCATCTCTTTCATGCCTGCGGCACCATCCTTGCCCATGCCAGTGAGAATCACACCGATGGCGTTCTTGCCGGCAATGTTGGCAGCGGTCCGATAAAGTACATCGACGGAAGGGCGATGACGATTGACAGGGTCTGCCTGAGAAAGCTCACACAGATAATTAGCGCCACTGCGGGCAACCAGCAAATGGGAATGTCCCGGTGCCAGGTAAGCATGCCCAGGCAGGATACGATCACCATGTTCGGCTTCTTTCACGCTGATTTTGCATAGACTGTCCAGACGTGCTGCAAAGGATTTGGTGAAACCTTCCGGCATGTGTTGCGCGATAACGATACCGGGACAGTCCGGCGGCATCTGAATCAACACCTCTTTGAGCGCTTCTGTACCCCCAGTCGACGCACCAAACACAAGAATTTTTTCCGTCGAAGTCACTCTGTTGCGGATAGCGGGCAGTACAGCATCCGCATTTTTGCTAGCTGTTCTCGAAGAATGAACTAACTGATGCACACGCGCCTTGGCTACCATTCGTATTTTCGCAGTGATTTCCTCCGCATAGTCCTGCATGCCACCGGCGATATCTGTTTTGGGCTTGGATATAAAATCAATTGCACCCAGCTCCAATGCACGCAACGTGACATCGGAGCCTTTTTCAGTCAAGGTCGAAATCATCAAGACCGGCGTCGGACGCAATCGCATCAGTTTCTCGAGGAATTCCAACCCGTCCATTTTCGGCATTTCCACATCCAGTGTGATCATGTCGGGATTAAGTGAGCGAATCATTTCCCGAGCGATCAGTGGATCAGGTGCCGCACCTACTACTTCCATATCAGTCTGCCGGTTGATAATCGCCTTGAGCAACGAGCGGATAAGTGCAGAGTCATCCACCACAACAACCTTTATTTTTTCCATGGTTGCACCTACGTAAATAGATCAATATCGCCTGCTACCTTCGCCGCGCCAAGGCGAGAAATATATTCTCTCTCGCGCGCAATGATGGTGTCGTTATGCAGTGTATGTAACTTCTTGACCAGCACGCGTCCCGTTTGCGGGAAGAAATAAACCTTGCGTGGATAAATATCAAGCAAGTCTGTAGCCACAACCGGGATGCCCTCGGTCTTAAGATAGTCCTTGGCAAACTCGGCGTTGCGTTCGCCCACATTAATTGTGCTCATGTTCTCGATCACGGCACCACCACCGAATAGCTTGGCTTCCAGGTTCGATCGCTTGGCGCCTAACTTGAGTAACTGGTTAATCAGCATTTCCATGGCGTAGGTGCCATAGCGGGTCGAGGCCGAACCCCAACCCCCTTGTTCCGGGGAGTTTTCTGGCAGCATGAAATGATTCATGCCACCAATAGCGCTATTTTTGTCACGGATGCAGGCGGCAACACACGAACCCAAAACCGTTACCAGCAGCATATTGCGCCGTGTAGCGCAATATTCTCCCGGCAGAAGCTTGGCTGCCTCGATATCGAAGTTTCTATCGAAATAAACGTTGGGTACGAGAGTCTCCTCATAACCCTGGGCAACCGAACCACTCATCTTGCTGCGGACATGGCCAGATGTCGTGACTTATCGGCAATTTCATAAATCGTCTTGCCCTTGAGTTTGATCAGATCAGTCGCGTGCTGAAAACTCTCGGAATGTCCGGCGAAGAGCAGTGCATCGCTATGCATCACCGGTATGAATTTTTTCAGAATGGCATATTGTGTCGGTTTATCGAAGTAGATCATCACATTGCGACAAAAAACGGCCTCGAATGGCCCATGAATTGGCCATTTCTTATCCAGCAGATTCAGTTGCCGAAAGGTAATCATGTCGCGCAGCTCTTTGCGCACTTGCACAAAGCCAGCATTACTGCCGCTACCTTTCAGAAAAAAGCGCTTGAGCAGGTCAGGGGACAGTTTCTCCACCCGCTCGATGGGATAAATCCCGGCTTGCGCCTTCTTAAGGACAGAAGTATCCAGATCAGTTGCCAAAATTTTCACGGGCGGGGTAAAGCTACCATACAGGTCGACCATCGTCATGGCCATGGTGTAAGGCTCCTCTCCGGTGGAGGCCGCGCTGCACCACAAGTCAATCGGCTTGCGATGCCTGATATTACTAACATGCTCCGCCAGTATCGGGAAGTGATGCGCTTCGCGGAAGAAGGCCGTCAGATTAGTGGTCAACGAATTAACGAAGGCCTCCCATTCTTCCGCATGGTCAGTTTCCAATAGTCCAAGATATTCGCGAAAGCTGGAAAGTTTGGTTGCACGCAAGCGCCGCCCCACCCGGCTATACACCATATCTTTCTTGGCATCGGACAAGGTGATGCCTGCACGATCATAAATCAGCTTACGAATCCGCTGAAAATCCTGGTCGGTGAAATGAAACTCACGTATGAGGGCACCTGTATCGCTGTCAAAAGAAATAGCCATTAGGCGATTATCCTAAATTGCATGTACGCCCTATTACACGATAGATAGGTGTTTAGGGAAACGCTGATTAAGTCCTTCGACAGGCTCAGGACGAACGGTAAGCTATTGATTCCGTTCATGGTGAGGTTGTCGAATCATAGATAAGTACCACTTGTTCAGCGTTTCCCTAGTTGTTTAGTCCCACAGTGTGCTTTCAGGAGTGGATAAAGCAACCCCACAGAC
>WOZP01000055.1 GCA_011620215.1 Rugosibacter sp. | reverse complement strand
TATCAGGCGGTTGCGGGATGAGTTCGGTGATGGCGACGGGCAAATCCAGATCGCATACCACGGTGACGAGTTTTTTGCCCAGTGGCAAAAAATCCAGGTGCTGGCGCAGGTTCTCGCCGACCGTACCGCCGATGTCACTGGCATGCGCGGTTACGCCGTCGAGCGAACCATACTGCGTGAGCCATTTCACCGCGGTCTTCGGGCCGACCTTGTTGACGCCGGGCACGCCATCCACGGTGTCACCGACCAGCGCCAGGTAATCGACAATGCGCTCTGGCGGCACGCCGAACTTCGCCAGCACGCCGGCTTCATCCAGCGTCTCGTTACTCATCGTGTTGATCAGCGTGACGTGGTGGTTCACCAGTTGTGCCAGGTCTTTGTCGCCCGTGGAAATCACACAGTCAATGGTTGCCTGGGTGGCGGCGTGCGCCAGGGTGCCGATCACATCGTCGGCCTCGACGCCATCGATCATCACCAGCGGCCAGCCTTCGGCGCGGATGCATTCATGCAACAGCGGAATCTGCGCCGCCAGGTCTTCGGGCATGGCCGGGCGATGCGCCTTGTATTGCGGATACCAGTCCTCGCGAAAGGTTTTGCCCTTGGCATCGAACACCACGGCGCGATAATCTGCCTTATAGTTGGCTTCCAGTACGCGCAACATCGAGAGCACGCCGCGTATGGCGCCGGTCGGCTCGTTTGCGCTGTTGCGCAAATCGGGCAGGGCGTGAAAGGCGCGGTAGAGGTAAGACGAGCCGTCGACGAGTAGTAAAGTAGGCATGGAGAGATAGAGTGAGTGCAAAAAACAAGTTGCCGAAAGGCTTCGAAGTACCCCCCGCAGCAGAGACCACAAACGATTCGCGCGAGGCGTGGCGGGTGTTTGGCATTATGGCAGAGTTTGTCGAGGCGACCCAGCGTTTGGCGACAGTACGGCCCGCCGTGTCGATCTTCGGCAGTGCGCGTCTCACGCCGGATTCCGAGATCTATCAGCTGACCGAAAAAGTCGCGCGCATGCTCTCGGATGCCGGTTTTTCTGTCATCTCGGGTGGCGGTCCCGGTGTGATGGAGGCTGCCAACAAAGGGGCCTTTGCGGGGAAAAGTCTTTCCGTCGGCCTTAACATCCAGTTACCGCATGAGCAAAAGCAGAATCCCTATCAAGATATTTCGCAGAGTTTTCACCATTTTTTCGCCCGTAAATACATGTTCGTCAAAGCGGCTGCGGCCTATGTGGTGATGCCCGGTGGTTTTGGCACGCTGGATGAATTGCTCGAAGCACTCACGCTGATCCAGACCGGAAAGAGCCCGCGCATCCCCATCATTCTTGTGGGCAGTGAATTCTGGGCGGGCCTGCTTGACTGGCTACATACCCGTCTGGTGGCTGATGGCATGATTCACGCCGATGATATGAAGCTGATTCAAGTGATTGATGATCCGCAAAGTATTCTGGATGCGATTTTTGATCATTATGAGGCGCGTGGATTTGCCTATCTGCCCGAAGAGCACGAGCTCTTGCTCAACCTTTGATACACTGCAACTTGATTCACTGCAATGCACTGCCCCCTTTAAGGAAACCGCCATGCGCCGTTATTTATTTGTCCTCTGCTCACTGTTTGCGCTGACTGTTGCAGCGCAAGGCACGCCACCAAAGCTGGAGCCGCTGCCCGAGCCACCGCCACCACCGGCCGGTGTCGTGGATGAATCGCTTGAACCTCAGGTGACCATTAGCCAACGTGGCGAAGACAAGGTTGAGGAATACCGCGTCCACGGCAAGCTGTACATGGTGAAGGTGACCCCACCGCACGGCGTGCCGTATTACCTGATCGATAATCGTGGCGATGGCAGCTGGGTACGCGACGATGCGATGGGTGGCACAAGATTGAGCGTGCCCATGTGGGTGATCGGCACGTTCTGATCTTCTGGTTTTGAAGCTGCATACTTTGCAAAAAATTCCCGCCGGCGACCCGAAGGTAGTGCAGAGCAGCGGGCGAAAAAATCGGCGCTGGTGATACGGCGATGAGTACACTCCTAGCACGCGATATCACTACACTGGGCCAGATATTCACGCCACCCTCGGTGGTAGAGCGCATGCTGTCCCTGCGCAAGAACACAGGCCGCGTGCTCGAACCCTCCTGTGGTGACGGGGCATTTTCTGCACGTCTTCCTGGTTGTGTGGCGATTGAACTGGATGCAGCACACTGTCCGCCAGACGCGCTCAATAGTGATTTTTTCAGCTATCCGGAGCACGAGCAGTTCGCTACGATCATTGGCAATCCGCCGTATGTCAAAGCGCGTGATATTGCGCCGACAACGCGCAAGTATTTACATTCGCGGTTGCTGGATGGGCATGCGAATCTGTATCTGCATTTCATCGAGAAATCCGTGCGTCATCTCGCCGTAGGCGGTGAGATGATCTTCATTACGCCACGTGATTTTTTGAAAGCCACGAGTGCCGCACGGCTGAATACCTGGCTGTTTGAGCAGGGCACGATCACTTATTTTGAAGACTTGGGCGATGCGCGAATTTTTGCCGGTGCAACGCCCAATTGTGCGATTTGGCGGTTCGAGAAAGGCGATCTGAGTCATCGGTTGCATGATGGGCGGCGTATGGTGCTGGCGAACGGACAATTGATGTTTACTCACGCAATTTATTCCGTGCCGCTCAAGCGCGTGTTTTTTGTCAAAGTGGGCGCTGTTTCGGGCGCGGATGAAATTTTTACGCATGCTGAACTCGGTAATGCGGATTTTGTCTGCTCGAAAACAGCACAAACCGGCGAAACGCGGCGCATGATTTATCTGGAGGATGGGGTGAGCGCAGGCCACAGAACAGCACCCATGGATTATCTGGAACCCTTCAAACAGCGTTTGTTGCAACGAAGGGTGACGACCTTCACCGAATCTAACTGGTGGCAATGGGGGCGTCGGCATCATGTTTCTGCTGCGCCGCGTATCTATGTGAACGGCCGTACGCGCAACGCGCGGCCATTTTTTCTGCATCCCTGCACTAATTACGATGGCGCCGTGCTGGCTTTATTTCCCCATCGGGCTGATTTGACCGTACAGCAATGCCAACAGCTGGCCGATTGGTTGAATGCAGTCGATTGGCGCGAGTTGGGTTTTGTCTGCGACGGGCGCTTTATTTTTTCACAACGCAGTCTGGAGCATGTCTTGTTACCCGAAGACTTTGTCGAGTTTGTCAGTCAGTGAGTCGTGTAACATCGCACAGCATAAAATATCAAAAGATCTGCGGACAAAGACATTGATGGTTCGCAGTGATCAAAGGAAGAAATAATCATGGTTCCACACCTCACGACCGCCCTGACGGGGCCGCTGCTTGATCTTGAGCGATGCTTTCTGGATAACGAAACAACAGTTGAACGTTGGCTGCGCACGCAATGGCTGGATCACACGCCGCCGTTTTATGCGTCAGTTGATTTGCGCAATGCCGGCTACAAGCTGGCGCCGGTGGATACCAACCTGTTTCCCGGTGGTTTCAATAACCTCAATATGGATTTTCTGCCTTTATGCGTGCAAGCCGCTATGGCAGCGGTTGAGAAAATTTGTCCTGAGGCCAGAAACCTCTTGTTGATTCCCGAGAATCACACGCGCAATCAGTTTTATTTGATGAATGTGGCACGGTTGGCAAACATTCTGCAACATGCCGGGCTGAATGTGCGCATCGGCTCGCTGCTGCCGGAAATAACCGCGCCAATACCACTTGATTTGCCTGATGGCCAGCGCCTCGTACTCGAGCCCTTGAAGCGCCTTGGCAGCGATGGTCGGCGTTTGGGTCTGGAAGGGTTTGACCCGTGCGCGGTGCTGCTGAACAATGATCTCTCCGCCGGCGTGCCGGAAATTTTGCTGAACCTGGATGAACAGTTTGTTATTCCCCCGCTGTGGGCGGGCTGGCATGTGCGGCGAAAATCGGCGCACTTTGCGGCTTATCGTGATGTCGCGCAATCGTTCGCGCGTGAATTAAATATCGATTCCTGGTTGATTGATCCGGACTTTGAAGTGTGCAGTGAAATCAATTTTCATGAGCGTGTAGGCGAAGAGTGTCTGGCGGGCAGTGTCGATAAGCTGCTTAACCGCATGCGCCTCAAATACAAGGAATATGGCATAACCGACGAGCCCTTTGTCATCGTCAAGGCCGATGCGGGCACTTATGGCATGGGCATCATGACAGTGAAGGATGCC
This sequence comes from Rugosibacter sp., assembly GCA_011620215.1. GTDB lineage: Bacteria > Pseudomonadota > Gammaproteobacteria > Burkholderiales > Rhodocyclaceae > Rugosibacter. The sequence goes on along the minus strand of WOZP01000055.1, from coordinate 19,836 downwards.
AGCGAAGTGAAGCAACTCAACCGCAAGCAGCGCAATAAAATGGCGGTGGTCAAAGAAGGTCTGCAAGTCACGGATGTGATTATTCAGGAAGGCGTACCAACGGTTGAGCGTGTGGATGAAGGCACGGCCGAGCCCGTGGTGTACATGATTGATCGCTATGTGGTTGGCGGGTTTTATCGTGTGAATGCATCGCGTGGCACGGATGAAAATCTCAATGCGCCGGGTATGCATTTCAAGCCGTTGGGGTTTGCCACGGCATGTTCATTACCCGATGCCCGCATGGACTCGGATGCCCCTGCGAATCGGTTTTATGCGTATGGTGTGGTGGCACGACTGGCCTTGCTGGCCGCATCGCTCGAACTTGAACGCGCTGCACCGGCGGAGGTGGCATGATGACCTTTCCCCCACCCCCCTTCCCAAGGAAGGGGGTGACTAAGGTTCGCAAGCCTTGCTTGCTCCAGTTTGTTGACTTGCTGCCCTCGTGGGGCGGCCCGGCGGGGGCAGCATGAAGATCGCTTTTATTGTTGATCCGTTATCTACGCTCAAGGCTTACAAGGATTCCAGCATTGCCATGATGCGCGCAGCGGCAAAGCGCGGCCATGAGGTGTGGACCATACAGCGCGAAGCCTTGCATTGGCGCGATGGCCGAACCATGGCGCATGCGGTGAAAATCCGACTCACAGAAGATGATGCAGCATGGTTTTCAGTGACCGAAAAAACCTGTCTGCCCTTGACGGAATTTTCTGTCGTATTGATGCGTCAGGATCCGCCATTCGATTTTGAATACATCACGGCGACCTGGCTGCTCGAACGTGCTGAGGCCGAGGGTGCACGCATCTTCAATCGTCCCCGGGCGATACGCGATCACTCGGAAAAGGTGGCGATTGCAGAGTTTGCGCAACTTGCGCCAACGACGCTCATCTCGCGTCATCCCAAGGATGTGCATGACTTTATCAATGAGCTGGGCGAGGCGATTCTCAAGCCGCTGGATGGCATGGGTGGCAGCAGTATTTTCCATGTGCGGCGGCAAGACCCGAATCGGAATGTGATTGTCGAGATGCTCACCCACTTTGGCGCACGCAGCATCATGGCGCAACAATATCTGCCGGCCATCAGCGAAGGGGACAAGCGCATTTTGCTGATTGCTGGCGAGCCGGTGCCGTATTGTCTGGCGCGCATTCCTATGCAGGGCGAAACTCGTGGCAATCTGGCAGCGGGTGGCACTGGTGTGGCACGCGCACTGACCGCCCGGGATGAGGAAATCGCCGTGTCGCTAGCGCCGACTTTATGGGCGCGCGGCTTGCTGATTGTCGGCTTGGACGTGATTGGCGACAAGCTCACTGAAATCAATGTCACCAGCCCTACTTGTTTTGTCGAGATCGCGCAGCAGACGGGATTCGATGTCGCGGGTATGCTGGTGGACGCACTGGAGCGGGAGTGCGCAAGCGCCTGATATGGCTGTTTGCGCTTTGCGTTGCGGTGGCGCTTTTCACCGGCTGCGCACCATCCGCGCCTTGGCGGCAGGAATCTTTTGTTTTTGGTACCCGTGTTGAGCTGCTGATCACTGGCGTGCCCGAAGCACAGGCTCGCGCGGCAGGCAATCAGGTGCTGGCGGAATTTGATCGTCTGCATCGTACCTACCATGCCTGGCAACCGTCCGAGCTCTCTTCGCTGAATGCGGCGCTTGCCATGGGCAAGCCCTTTGATGTATCGCCCGAGCTTGCTGGTTATATTCGAGAAGCCCAGGCGATCGCAGCAGCCAGCAATTATCTGTTCGACCCCGGCATCGGTCGCCTGATTGCCTTGTGGGGGTTCCAAACCGATGAGATCGTACCGCATCTGCCGGATGAAACGGTGCTCAAAGCGCTGCTGGCACAGCGACCATCCATCGCCGATCTGCATCTGGAAGGGTGGCGTGTCACGAGTCGCAACAATGCCGTAGCGCTTGATTTTGGCGGTTATCTGAAAGGCGTGGCGCTCGACCATGCGGCGGCTATTCTTCGCCGAGCGGGCGTACATAATGCATTGATCAACATTGGTGGCAACGTCATGGCGCTGGGTACAAAAAACGGCACGCCATGGCGCGTGGGTATCCAGCATCCGCGTCCCGCACAGGTGGGAGGGGCGGCTCTGGCCAGCCTTGAATTACGCGACGGAGAGTCGATTGGCACTTCAGGCGACTATCACCGGTATTTCGAAAGCGGAGGCCGCCGCTATTGCCATTTGCTTGACCCGCGCACAGGCCGTCCGGCGGACGGCACACAGGCCGTGACGGTCTTGATTGCACCAGGTGCAGCAGCGGGCATGCGCTCTGACGCATTGTCCAAACCGCTGTTCATCGCCGGCAAGGATTGGTTGCAACAAGCCCGAAAACTGGGCATAGTAGCTGCGCTAAAAGTCGGCGCTGACGGTACGGTGGATGCCACACCCGCGATGCGCACGCGACTTAAAATGGAAACGTTTGACAACACGCGAGCCGATAACAGATCAACAGCGGATCAACAACGTCCTCTGCCTATCCCGAATGACAGGCTGTTAGAATAAAACCATGATTGGCCTTTTCCTCATTACCCACGCTACCTACGGTGAATCCCTGATTCAATGTGCTTGCCATGTGCTGAACAAGCGGCCGTTGCAGATCGCCCAACTCGGGGTTTCGCTGCAGGATGATCCGCTGGATATTCTGCCGCTGGCGCGCGACATGTTGCGGCTGGTAGACACGGGCGAGGGGGTGCTGATCATGACCGATCTGTATGGGGCGACGCCATCCAATATCGCCACCAAATTGCTAGTGCCTGGGCATATTGCAGGGTTGGCCGGTGTGAACTTGCCCATGCTGCTACGTGCGTTGACTTATCGTGATAAAGGCATGGAAACGCTGATTACCCGTGCGATTGCGGGGGGGCGTGATGGCGTGCTCAACATAATGGACCACTGATATGCCACAAGCGGAAGTTGAAATTGTCAATAAACTGGGTTTACATGCACGTGCCTCTGCCAAGCTGACGCAGCTGGCAGGCAGTTTTCCGTGCGAAGTCTGGATGGAAAGAGGTGGGCGCCGCATCAATGCTAAAAGCATTATGGGCGTGATGATGCTGGCCGCGGGCAAAGGGTCAAAAGTCATGGTGATCACAAGCGGCGAGCAAGAGGATGAGGCCTTGCAAAGATTGTTGTTGTTGATTGCTGATCGCTTTGGCGAGGCGGATTAAGCATCATGAGCTTTACTCTGCATGGTCTGGCGGTATCGGGAGGCATTGCCATTGGCCATGCGCATCTGATTTCGCATGCGGTGCTGGAGGTGACGCAGTATCAGCTGCGTGAGCGAGATGTCGCCGATGAGTTAAAACGTCTGGATGCTGCTCTAACTACTGCAGTAGACGAGCTGGATGCTTTGCGTGAAGAGGCGAATAATGCGGGCAGTCCGGGTGAGCTATCTGCGTTCATTGATCTGCATTCCATGTTACTGGCCGACCCGGATTTGATTGCTGGCGTGCATACATTGATCCGTGATGGCCGCTGCAATGCCGAATGGGCGATGGTGCAACAGATGCATGAAGTGGCTGCGCAGTTCGATGCCTTCGAAGACGCCTACCTGAGGGAACGCAAGCACGATGTTTCGCAAGTGGTTGAGCGCGTCTTGCGCATATTACAAAACAAACCGCGCAAGATTGCCAGTCGAAAGATCACACCGGATACTGAATTGATTCTGGTTGCGAATGATCTTTCTCCGGCAGATACACTGCAATTCAAGAATTTGAAAGTCGGCGGCTTTGTCACCGATACGGGCGGGGCGACTTCACATACGGCGATTGTTGCGCGCAGCCTGGCGATTCCAGCTGTGGTCGGCATGCAAAATGCACGGCCGCTGATCCAGGATAATGATTTGCTGATTCTCGATGGCACGCGCGGTATGCTGATTGTTGATCCGGATGCGCGCGTGCTGGAAGAATACCGGCTCAAAAAGGCAGGGATTGAGCTGGAGCGCAGCAAGCTCATGCGTCTTAAGACGGCGCGTGCCGCTACCCTGGATGGTGAGCTGATCGAGCTGCATGCCAATATCGAATTGCCGCAGGATGCTGAGCGGGCTAAAGAAGTGGGCGCTGATGGCATCGGTTTGTTCCGCTCGGAATTTCTTTTCATGAATCGCGATGAGTTGCCCGATGAAGATGAACAATATGAGGCCTATCGGCGGGTAGTGAAGGTGTTTTCCAGTAAGCCGGTCACGATACGCACTTTGGATATTGGTGCCGATAAAGAGGCGCGCGCATTAAGAAACCGCGCAGGCGATCATCTTTCTCCTAATCCCGCACTGGGTTTGCGCGCCATTCGATTTTGCCTCACGGAGCCGCAGATTTTTCTCACCCAGTTGCGCGCAATTTTGCGAGCTTCGCAACATGGCAGAGTCCGATTGTTGATTCCCATGCTGGCGCATGCACAGGAAATTGTACAAACGCTGGCCTTGATCGAACAAGCCAAAGCGCAACTACGCGAATCACGGCATAAATTTGCGGCGGATATTGAAGTCGGGGGCATGATAGAAATTCCTGCGGCGGCTTTGGTGCTTGGCCCGTTTTTACGGCATCTTGATTTTTTGTCGATTGGCACGAATGATTTGATTCAATACACGCTGGCCATTGATCGCAGCGATGGGGCGGTGGCCCACTTGTACGACCCATTGCATCCGGCCGTGTTGCAATTGATTCTCAGAACCTTGCAGGCTGGCGCGCGCGCCGGGCTGCAGGTTTCTGTGTGCGGTGAAATGGCGGGTGATCCCAAATTAACACGCCTATTGCTCGGCATGGGGTTGCGTCAATTTTCGATGCATCCAGCGCAGTTGTTGGCGGTCAAGCAACAGGTGCTGAAGTCAGATACAGCCCTTTTGGCTCCTCATGTCTCGCGCTTGTTGAAAATCGATGAGCCTGAAAAAATCGCCGAGCTAATGGCGCGGCTGTAAGGTGATTTAAGATAACAATGATGAGTGTCGGGTTAGTCTTCCCTCAGCAGGCGCATTTTTCTGCACCCTTGGTGCTGAAAAGCGGTGCGTTACTGCCCAGCTTTGATCTGGTATATGAAACCTACGGCACATTAAACGCGGCCAAATCCAATGCGATTCTTGTTTGTCATGCGCTCTCTGGCCATCATCATGTGGCAGGATATTACGCAGACCAAAAGGACAACATCGGCTGGTGGGACAACATTATCGGCCCTGGCCGCCCGTTGGATACAGATCGTTTTTTCATCGTCGGCGTGAATAATCTGGGTGGATGTCATGGTTCGACGGGGCCTGCTAGCGTCAACCCCGCAACCGGAAAACACTGGGGTGCAGACTTTCCAGTAGTGACGGTTGAAGATTGGGTGGCAACGCAAGCACGCTTGGCCGACGCTCTGGGTATTGATGCTTGGGCGGCCGTGATTGGTGGCAGCCTGGGTGGTATGCAGGCACTGCAATGGACGCTGAGCTTTCCTGAGCGGGTGCGGCATAGTTTAGTGATTGCTGCCGCCGCCAAGCTCTCGGCTGAAAACATTGCATTCAATGAAATTGCGCGGCAGGCCATTTTGAGCGACCCGGATTTTCATGGCGGCAACTATTATGCGCATGACGTGCGGCCGTTAAATGGCTTGCGATTGGCGCGTATGCTGGGCCATATTACTTATTTATCGGATGATCAGATGGCCGAAAAATTTGGTCGTCGTCAGCGTCCCGGTGCTGGTAGCTACAGTTTTGAGGTGGAATTCGAGATCGAATCTTATTTGCGCTATCAGGGGGATAAATTTGCGGGTCTGTTTGATGCGAATACGTATCTGCGCATGACTAGAGCATTGGATTATTTTGATCCGGCGTTAGCCTATGACGGACAACTGGCTGCGGCGCTGGCGCCTGCGCAGGCAAGCTTCCTGGTCATTGCTTTTTCCACCGATTGGCGGTTTGCCCCCTTTCGGTCGCGCGAGATTGTGCATGCGCTGGTGCATAACGGACAATCGGTCGCCTATGCTGAAAGCAATTGCGTCCATGGTCATGATTCTTTTCTCATGGATGATGCTTATTACCATGCGGTTGTGGCCGCCTATCTGCAACGGATAACTCTGTAATGCAAATTGTCGAACGTGCCGACTTTGATTTAATCGCGAGCTGGGTGAAGCCCAATGAACGTGTGCTCGATCTGGGCTGTGGCGATGGCTCGTTGTTGAAGCGCTTGATTGAAGAGCGCGGTGCCTTTGGTTATGGCATTGAGCGCGAAGAAGCGGGTGTTTTGGCGGCCATTGCGCAAGGTATTAATGTGATTCAGGGTGATCTGGAACAGGGCTTGGCAGGCTTTGACGATGACACGTTCAATCACGTGGTGCTGTCGCGCACATTACAGACTGTACGCCATACAGAACGGCTTCTGACGGAGATGTTACGTGTCGGTCGCGAAGCCGTAGTGAGCTTCCCGAACTTTGCCTACTGGAAGAACCGCGTGGCGGTGATGAATGGCCGCATGCCGGTTTCTGAAGACCTGCCCTATGAATGGTTTAATACGCCCAACCTGCGATTTTTCACACTACTCGATTTTGAGGCGCTGTGCGCCAAAATGCAGCTTGTTATCCGCGAGCGGCAGGTGCTCGACGAGGCTGGCCGGCTCGTCGTCGCAGGGCCTAATTTTCTAGGTAGTCTCGCCGTCTATCGGCTGGGGCGCTAGATTTTCCGGCTGCGCAGGAACATTGTCCACCGAAGTGTCCGGCGTGCCCTGCTTGCGCAGGCGTTTTTCTTCTTTTTTCTGCTTCTTGGCCAGATCACGCTGGCGCTTTTCAAAGGAATAGTTAGGCTTGGCCATCGGCGTTCGTTCCTCAATCAGGGAGTAAGTAAATAACAGGATAGGCCTGCAATTATACGGTAGCAGGCTATGCGCAAACTGCCGATTTTAAAAGGTCGCTGAAGCGGGCAGCAAGTTAGGTCAAAGCTGCAATGATCTCTCCGATAGGTTGGTTGCCAGTTAAAGAGCTCAATGGATAAAGTGGGATAAAGTGACTATCTGCACTGCATAGAATGGCTGACTCAAAGCGGCGGGCGAGAGTTAGTCGAGTCCAGCACGTTCGGCGTCACCGGGAGGGCGTGCTTCGAGTCTGTGGTCGCTTTGAATTTTCGCTTCCGGTTTCTGCTTGGCAGAGGTCATGCTTCAGCTTTATTTCAGCCGGTTCCTGGAGCGTATGTGACAACTCCAGCTCCAACTCGCTTGGCTGCACGTGCCGCCTAGATCCTCTTCGGTATCCGTTCCACCGGTGTCCGCGTTTTGCAAAATGACACGATTCGGTGGGCTCTATTTTTTGCAGATTACCAGCCTGCCTCAGTAACTGGTGGGTTGTGACAGATTCGAACTGTCGACCTACGGATTAAGAGTCCGCTGCTCTACCAACTGAGCTAACAACCCAAAGAAGAAGCGGGCTGGCAGTATGTTATTAAAAGTGGTGGGTCGGGCGAGATTCGAACTCGCGACCAACGGATTAAAAGTCCGCTGCTCTACCGACTGAGCTACCGACCCAGCGTCAAAGGCCGCGAATCCTACAAGCCTTACGTCATCCTGTCAAACAGAAAATGGGTTGTTTTATGCCATCCTGTTGTTGTCACAGATATTTTTGTTTTCTCATGAAAAAAATTATCGCGCGACTGTGCGAACAATTTTTCTGATGTTCATTCTGATGTTCATTGAGGTGCGCGAACCGAGCCCAGGTTGCATAAATATTCAGTGGTTGGAATGTGTCAATGCCAAGCAAACTCCGGTTGTTGAGCTGCAGGTAGTTTGTCGATTTTATTTACAATTAAACAATAAGAAAGTCATAAATTTTATTGTAATAACATGAATTAAAAAAATAAAATTTTTATGGAACGAAGTTTGCTTTATGTACGCCATGTTTCTTAAAAATACTTTCCTTGCTGGCTGTGAGGTGGTGGGCTATTGGATAGCCGCCCATGACGTTAGAGTATCCCATGACGTTAGAGTATCTAGAGTACCTTTTCCCGCCAGGGACGCTGCTTTTTTCCCTGCTGTCAATGGCTTGCTGAACAGCCTTTCTTGCGCTGTTTTTTCTAGCTCACCGTATCGCTAGCGCCGACTTTTCATGCCGCACTCATTACGAACTTATGGATTATTGGCGATAACACTAAGGCAACTGGGGGTTGCTGTTATACATGGGGCTTTAGTCTGGGTGTCGCTTGCTTTTTTTACACTTGAGCAGGGCAGTAGCGCTTTATTTCTAGCAAGTGGATTCGCGCTGGCAATGCTTTTGCTCAACCCACGCTACATCGGGGCGATTTTTCTGGGCGTATTCGCCTCTACTGCATTGCTGGGTTATTCGGCAGAGACTGTTCTGCTGGTGTCGATAGGGAGCACACTAGGCGCATATTTGGGTGCTTGGCTACTGTCCCGCGATAAGGTGTTTGATGCTGCCCTCGTGACTGCGCGCGATTATCTGTTGCTTATTGTGTATGGGGGCTTTATTGGTAGCGCTGTGAGTGCAGGGGTTGGCGTCACCGGGTTGTTATCGGGTGGTATTCTGGCGCATGAAACCCAGCTAAACAGTTTGTTTTTTGGATGGTTGATGGATGTGCTGGGGGTGATTTTTATCACCCCGTTGATTCTTCTCTGGGGCCATCCAGACAAGGAAGCATTTTCGAAACAAGAAATAAGCGAAGCATTCTGGACGGTTACCAGTGCACTTCTAGTGGGGCAAATGGTTTTGGGGGGGTGGTTTACTGAAGTAATTGGCCATTCAATTGATTTTTATTGGCTAGCGCTGCCTATCATCTGGGCTGCTTTACGCCTAGGCAAGCGCTGGGTAGCGTTGCTTCTGGCTTTGGCTGCGATGCAGGCAGTTTTTGCGGTGAAGTCGGACGTGGTTTTTTTTGCTCATGACATTTCATCAAGCACGCTAGGTAATGACTGGCTAATCATGGTGGTACTGGCGCTGGCGGGCATGTTGCTCGGCATTGACTATGAGCAGCGTCGGCAAACTGAAGTTAGGCTGCGTCAGCAGACTGAAGAATTAAATTTCCGCAACCAGATTCTGCAGCGCATTAACTGCGGAGCCTCTTTACCCCTGGTTCTGAGTGGCTTAACACAGGAGTTTGAACGTCTGCATCCGGGGTGTTGGTGCGCCATATTGCTGCTCGATAAAGAGGGCAAGCATTTGCACTATGGGGCAGCGCCTAGCTTGCCTGATTTTTATAAACAGGCAATTAATGGTTTGCCCATAGGTGAGGGTGTTGGTGCCTGTGGCGCGGCTGTGCGCCGTGGTGAACGGTTCATCATTTCAGATATGCAGAGCTATACCTTCTGGCCTGTGGGATTTCGCTTTCGTGATGCGGCCAAAAAAGCGGGGATTCGATCCAGTTGGTCCCAACCGATTAAAAATAGCGAGCATCAGGTTCTTGGTACTTTTGATATCTATCACGCTACCCATCGCGATCCGTCGGCTGAAGAAGTTGATCAGATGGAACGTATGGCCCATCTGGCAGGGCAGGTGATTGACCAGGCAAGCCTCCAGGAAATTCTGCATTTGAAGGATATGGCATTTAACACGTCCAGTAATGCCATGGCTATTACTGATAAAGACGCTCGCATCCAATGGGTTAACCCAGCCTTTGGTGAAATGACAGGTTATCCCCTGCGTGAGGTGATTGGATTGACTTTGCGTGATCTGGGAAAATCAGAAAAGCAAGATCCTGCATATGACCAGAGCATTTGGAAAACAATCCTTGCTGGGAATGGGTGGCACGGAGAGCTTGTCCATCGGCATAAAAATGGTGCTGATTATGATGAGGAAATGACGATAACGCCGATGAAGGATGCCGCAGGAAATCCAATCCATTTCATCGCGGTCATGCGCAATATCACCGAGCGTAAAAAGTCTGAAGAGCAGATCCGCACCCTGGCCTTTTATGACACATTAACGCAACTGCCGAATCGACGCCTTCTGGATGATCGACTCAGTCGCGCCATAATTGCAAGTAAGCGCAGCAATCGCTATGGCGCTCTCATGTTTCTTGATCTGGACAACTTTAAGCCGCTCAACGACAAGTATGGACATGGTACGGGTGATCTGTTGCTGATCGAAGTGGCACAGCGCATAACGCAGTGTGTCCGCGGCACAGATACTGTTGCGCGGTTTGGGGGGGATGAGTTTGTGGTGATGCTCGACGGGCTGAGCACTGACAGAAATGTGTCCATATCTGAAGCGGAAATTGTTGCTGAAAAAATTCGTCGATCGATCGCCGAACCTTTTATGCTCAGCGTGCATAAGGAGGACAGGGGGGAGGTCCGCATTGAGCACCGGTGTTCGACCAGCATCGGTGTGGCGCTATTTATCGGTGATGGGGTCAGCTCTGATGATTTGCTTAAGCGAGTGGACATGGCGATGTATCGCGCCAAAGACAAAGGCCGTAATCGCGTGCATTTTTTTGATACAAGGCACGCTTAGCCGCAGTACCTGTGGCAGCTATTGTTTCCACAATGGTTTCCACAATGCAGACTATCGCACATGAGTTTCGCGTATGAGTCCTGGGCAAAGCTCGCCTTGCTGATCACATCTGCATCGTCTTGATATTGGCAATGACATCAGCAATTGCCTGCTGTGCGCTGCCATAGAGTAACCGGGTGTTTTCGCCATAGAACAAGGCATTCTCAATCCCCGAGTAGCCTGCACCTTTGCCGCGCTTGTTCACAATCACGTTTTGCGCGTAATCGACATTCAGAATTGGCATGCCATAGATTGGGCTGGATTTATCCGTGCGCGCAGAGGGGTTGACGACATCGTTGGCACCAATCACCAAGGCGACATCCGTCTGGCTAAACTCTTCGTTGATCTCTTCCAGATCAAAAATCATATCGTAGGGAACCCCGGCTTCCGCGAGCAACACATTCATGTGGCCAGGCATTCGTCCTGCGACGGGATGAATCGCAAATTTGACTTCAACCCCGGCTTCCTGAAGTAGTTTTGCCATCTCCCATACCTTGTGTTGCGCTCCAGCCACCGCCATGCCGTACCCGGGCACGATAATGACCTTTTGCGCAAAACGCATCATCGCGGCAGCATCCATCGCGCTTGCTTCTTTCATGGTGCCGGTAATGGCTTCTCCCGCCTGGGCTTCGCCGGTTATGGGGGTGAAGATAATATTGGTAATTGGCCGATTCATCGATTTAGACATTAACTGAGTCAGCAAAGTACCTGATGCGCCAACCACAATGCCCGCAATAATCAGCGCTGGATTGCCCAGAACATAGCCCTCAAGACCAACCGCCAAGCCAGTGAAGGCATTGAGCAGCGAGATAACAACGGGCATATCCGCCCCGCCGATAGGGACTGTCAGAACAATGCCTAGTAGCAACGATACGATGAAAAAAGCGATTAGCGTCGTTGTATCGAGGACTACGCTCGTTGCGCCTGGTTCTGCTGCAGCACCTGCCATAACCAGTTTGATCGCCAGGCCAAGCGCAACCAGGGCTAGCATCATGTTGATCGCATTTTGTGCGGGCAATCGCCAGGCTTTTTTCATAATGCCCTGCAGTTTTGCAAAGGCAATGCATGAGCCAGAAAAAGCCACCGAGCCGATCAAGGCACCCAGTACAGCCAGCGTCGTGACAACCACGCCATGCACATGGCCGCGCGTAAATTCAAGCGCCGCAATCGCCGCTGCAGCGCCCCCCCCCATGCCGTTATAGATGGCGACCATTTGTGGCATATCGGTCATTTTGACCACGCGACCGAGATACCAGGCCAGGCCACCGCCCAGCACGATCGCCACAATCATCAGCACAAGGTTGTGCATCCCCGGCGTAGCGAAGGTAATCAGGGTTGCCAGCAACATACCGATGCCGGCCCAAACAATACCGCGTTTGGCTGTGACGGGTGAGGCCATGGCTTTCAAGCCGAGAATGAATAGAACGGCAACAACGAAGTAGGCAACCTGGATCAGTGCAGTCATTTTGCTTCCTTCTTGTTTAATTTGAACATCGCCAGCATGCGTTCAGTGACGACATAGCCTCCGGCCGCATTGGCAGCGCCGAGAAACACGGCAAAGAAACCGATCGCCAGCTGTAACGGATCATCTGGGTCCGCGTTGCCCAGCGCCACCATCGCGCCGACGAGTACCACACCATGTACAAAATTAGAGCCGGACATCAGTGGCGTGTGCAAAATCACCGGCACGCGTGAAATGATTTCGTAGCCCGTAAAGGCTGCCAGCATGAAAATATAAACGTAGATGAAATTTTCCATGTCAGATCTCTCCGAATACTTTTTTAACGCTTTCATGCATCAATTGGCCATCGCGCGTCAGGCAAGCTCCGGCTAGCACTTCATCGCTCCAGTCGAGATTAAGCACGCTGTCTTTAATGAAGGGGGAGATGAAGTTGTAGAGATTCTTGGCGAACATTTCCGATGCATGTACTGGCATCTGCGCGGGCAGATTAACGGCGCCGATGATTGTCACGTCCCCTACTTTGATTGTCCGCCCGGCCTCTGTCCCGGCGCAATTTCCACCCCCTTCCGCCGCCATGTCAACCACCACGGCACCGGGCTTCATGCCGGCAATCATGGCGGCGCTGATGATCAGTGGTGAACGTTTACCGGGAATGGCTGCTGTAGTAATCAGTACATCGGCATTGGCGACGGCGCGACCGAGTTTGTCGGCTTGCTGGGTTTTTTCCTCGTCAGTCAGTTCGCGTGCATAGCCGCCGGTACCGGCGGCCGAGACACCCGTGTCCACAAATTTCGCGCCCAGCGATTCAATTTGTTCGCGGGTTTCCGGGCGTACGTCATAGCCCTCAACAATGGCGCCCAGCCGTTTGGCGGTGGCGATGGCCTGCAAGCCGGCAACGCCTGCGCCGATTACCAGCACGCGCGCCGGACGGATAGTGCCGGCAGCATAAGTCAGCATCGGGAAAAACTTTGGGCAGTGATTGGCCGCAATCAGCACCGTCAGATAACCTGAAACCGCGGCCTGGCTGGACAGGGTATCCATGCTTTGCGCGCGCGAAATGCGGGGGATCAGTTCGGTGGCAAACGCCGTGATGTGTCTGGTTTTCAGTGCCTCAATGCGCTCGCGACTGGCATAAGGCGCGAGCGAGCCGATCAATATGGTACCCGGAACCATGGTATTAATATCGTCAAGGCAGGGCGGCTGAACAGTGAGCAGCACCTGAGCTATGGAAAATACCTGTGCGGCATTCATCGCAACAGCGTCTGCGCCAAAGTCTTCGTCACGCAGGTAACAGGCCGATCCAGCCTGCGTCTCAACACATACCGCTGCGCCGAGTGCTTTATATTTCTTTACCACATCGGGCACGCTGGCGACGCGTGTTTCACCAGCGAGACGCTCCCGAAGTATGCCAATGGTTAGTGTCATTATTTTGTTTCTCCTGACCCGGATCACTAGGATTTCAAGGGATGAATAATACTCAAATAAGTCATTATGAAAAGTCGGCGCTGGCAAGACGGCGAGAGAGGGTTGAAATGCCCGAAAAAGAAAGGATTTGCCGCAGCTTCTTTTTTAGCGGGCAAGCTTCTCTTATATAATCTTTTGTGTAAGCGTAGTTGTGTGTGTAGTGTGTGCGTAATCCTAGTGTGTGGCGAGATGTCGTGACTTTTTGCCGCAGCTTCCAGCAACTTATCAGAAACAATCCCTTTTTTAAAAAAAACATCTGACCCGAATCAATGGAAAACCTTTCCACAATTGAGCGTATTCTGGCTGCGAAGCAATCTTTGCCTGGAGCGCTGTTGCCTATCCTGCATGATATTCAGGATGCCCTTGGCTACATTCCGCCGGACGCTGTGCCGTCTATTGCCAGAGCACTGAATCTTTCGCGTGCCGAAGTACATGGCGTGATCACTTACTACCATTATTTTCGCCAGACGCCACCGGGTCGCCATGTGGTGCGTGTGTGTCGCGCAGAGGCTTGTCAGTCAGTTGGCTGCGAGGCGCTGGCTACGCATGTGCAAAGCGCATTGGCGTGCGAATTTCATGCCACAAGTGCGGATGGCGATGTGACGCTCGAAGCTGTCTATTGTCTGGGGCATTGTGCGGTGGGGCCGAACATTCAGATTGATGAAACCACATTGCATGCGCGCATGACGCCTGAGAAATTTGATCGGTTGTTAGCTGAATTAAGAAGCAAGCCATGAGCACAACATTTTATATTCCGTGCGATTCAACAGCGCTTGCGCTCGGCGCCGATGCAGTCGCCAGATCACTCGTTGCTGAATCAGCGCAGCGGCAATTGGATGTCACCATCGTGCGCAACGGGTCACGCGGCCTGTTCTGGCTGGAGCCGATGATCGAAGTGGTTACGCCTGGAGGCCGGATTGCTTATGGCCCGGTGGCGGCTACTGATATTCCCTCATTGCTCGATGCGGGTTTGCTTACCGGTGGTGCGCATGCGCTGTGTCTGGGGCCGGTTGAAGACATTCCCTATCTCAAACGGCAGCAACGCATCAGCTTGAGACGTGTCGGCGTGATCGATCCGCTATCGGTGGAGGATTATCTAGCACATGGTGGCACGCTGGGGCTGCGTCGGGCGTTGGACATGACGGCGGCAGAGATCGTCAAGGAAGTTACCGACTCGGGTCTGCGTGGCCGTGGCGGGGCAGCTTTTCCTACGGGCATCAAATGGAACACGGTGCTCAATGCGTCAGCGCCACAAAAATATATTGTCTGCAATGCGGACGAGGGCGACTCTGGCACATTTTCTGATCGCATGCTGATGGAAGGTGATCCTTTCCAGTTAATCGAAGGGATGGCGATCGCGGCTTTGGCCGTGGGCGCGACGCAGGGTTATATTTATGTGCGTTCCGAATACCCCCATGCCATCGTTGCGCTGAACACTGCTGTCGTCAAGGCAACACAAAATGGCTGGCTGGGCGACAGCCTGTTGGGCACCGGTAAACGTTTTCATCTGGAAGTGCGCAAGGCCGCCGGGGCTTATGTGTGCGGTGAAGAAACCGCCTTGCTGGAAAGCCTGGAAGGGCGGCGCGGCATTGTGCGCGCCAAGCCCCCGCTGCCCGCAATTTCAGGGTTGTTTGGCCAGCCGACGGTAATTAACAATGTGATTACGTTTGCCAGCGTGCCCGATATCCTGGCCCAAGGTGCTGCGGCGTATCAATCCTTTGGCAGTGGACGTTCGCGCGGCACCCTGCCTTTTCAGCTCACCGGGAACATCAAGCAGGGCGGGTTGGTGGAAGTGCCTTTTGGGTTGACCTTGCGTGAATTACTTTATGATTTTGGCGGAGGCAGTTTAAGTGGCCGCCCCTTGCGTGCTGTGCAAGTCGGTGGCCCGCTCGGGGCTTATATGCCCGAATCGCAGTTCGATACAGTGCTGGATTATGAAGCCTTTGCGGCGGTGAATGCGGTACTGGGCCATGGAGGCATTGTGGCATTTGATGACACCGTGGATATGCTGAAACAGGCCCGCTATGCGATGGAATTTTGCGCCATTGAGTCATGCGGTAAATGCACTCCTTGCCGTATCGGTTCCACCCGTGGCGTCGAAGTGATCGATCGTCTTAAAGCTGATCAACCCGGGCAAATTGAATTGTTGCGCGACCTGTGTGACACTTTGCAAAACGGCTCACTATGCGCCATGGGCAGCATGACCCCTTATCCCGTACTCTCGGCGCTGAATCATTTCCCTGAGGATTTCAGCAGGAGACAAACATGAACGCACCCATGAACTCATTGAATCATTCATTTAACGAGATTGATTACGGCACGCCTGCCATGCGTGAGGTTAGCGCAGAAGTCACGCTGATGATTGATGGTAAAGAAGTGACCGTGCCTGCCGGCACATCACTCATGCGGGCTGCAGTGGAGGCCGGCGTGATGGTGCCTAAACTGTGTGCGACAGATTCGCTTGAGCCGTTTGGCTCCTGCCGCCTTTGCCTGGTTGAGATTGATGGTCGTCGAGGTTTTCCTGCCTCGTGTACTACGCCTGCAGAAAACGGCATGACAGTGCGCACGCAATCGCCCAAGCTAGCTGATCTGCGACGCAATGTGATGGAACTTTACATTTCCGATCATCCGCTGGATTGCCTTACCTGCAGCGCGAATGGCAATTGCGAGTTACAGACCATGGCCGGCGTGGTAGGTCTGCGCGATGTGCGCTATGGCATTGGTGATGTTAAGGCAGCTGATGGCGGCAATGGCGGAGTGATCGGCAAGACCCATCTTGCGGAAGAGAAAGATGAATCCAATCCATATTTCACTTACGATCCGTCAAAATGCATTGTGTGCAATCGCTGCGTGCGTGCGTGCGAAGAACAGCAAGGTACGTTTGCGCTGACAATTTCAGGCCGCGGTTTTGAATCGCGTGTGTCTGCCGGGCAGGATCAGCCCTTTATGGAATCCGAATGTGTCTCGTGCGGCGCGTGCGTCAATGCTTGCCCGACGGCCACGCTGACCGAAAAAACCATCATCGCCAAGGGCCAGGCCGAGCACGCGGTGATTACCACCTGCGCCTATTGTGGCGTGGGTTGCGGCTTCAAGGCAGAGATGAAAGGCAATGAAGTGGTGCGCATGGTGCCGTGGAAAGACGGCGGTGCTAATGAAGGCCACGCTTGCGTGAAAGGTCGCTTTGCCTGGGGCTATGCGAGCCACCCGGATCGCATCACACGTCCGATGATACGCGCAAAAATTACCGATCCCTGGCGCGAGGTGTCGTGGGATGAAGCGATCAATCATGCCGCATCAGAGCTGCGCCGCATTCAGCAAAAGTTTGGTCAGAATGCTATCGGCGGGTTGGTCTCTTCACGTTGTACCAACGAAGAAGATTACCTCGTGCAGAAAATGGTACGTGCTGCCTTTGGTAACAACAATGTCGATACCTGCGCACGGGTATGTCATTCGCCTACGGGCTATGGCTTGAAGCAAACGCTGGGTGAATCTGCCGGAACACAGACGTTCAAGTCGGTGGAAAAAGCAGACGTCATCATGGTCATCGGCGCTAACCCAACGGATGGCCATCCGGTGTTCGCCTCGCGCATGAAACGGCGTATCCGCGAGGGGGCAAAGCTGATTGTGATTGACCCGCGCGCGATTGATCTGGTCAGTTCGCCGCATATCAAAGCCGCACACCATCTCAAGTTGCGGCCAGGCACGAATGTCGCCGTGCTCTCCGCCCTGGCGCATGTGATCGTCACCGAAGGCTTGGTGGATGAAGCCTTTGTTGCTGCACGCTGCGAAGCCAAAGCATTTGATCAGTGGCGTGAGTTTGTCGCACGGCCCGCCAATTCACCGGAAGCGCTGGAGGCGGATTCTGGGGTTCCCGCCGCTGAAATCCGTGCTGCAGCCAGGCTTTACGCTACTGCTGGCAACGGTGCAATCTACTACGGGCTGGGCGTGACCGAGCATTCACAAGGCTCAACCGCCGTGATTGCGATTGCCAACCTGGCCATGGCGACAGGCAACGTGGGGCGCGAAGGTGTTGGCGTTAATCCGCTGCGCGGGCAGAACAATGTGCAGGGTTCGTGCGATATGGGTTCCTTTCCGCATGAACTGCCGGGCTACCGGCATGTGTCCGATACGATCACGCGGACCTTGTTTGAAAGTCATTGGGGCGTGGCGATTCAACCCGAGCCAGGCTTGCGCATCCCGAACATGTTTGAAGCCGCATTGGACGGCAGCTTCCGTGGGCTGTATTGCCAGGGCGAAGACATTGCCCAATCTGACCCCAACACCCAGCACGTTACGGCGGCACTTCTCGCCATGGAGTGTGTGGTTGTACAGGATTTATTTCTTAACGAGACGGCCAAATATGCGCATGTCTTCCTGCCCGGTTCGTCCTTCCTCGAAAAAGATGGCACCTTCACCAATGCCGAGCGACGCATTTCGCGTGTGCGCCAGGTGATGCCACCGCTTTCTGGCAAAGGAGATTGGGAAGCCACGATGGCTTTGGCCAATGCCATGGGCTACCGCATGCACTACACGCATCCCTCGCAAATCATGGATGAGATTGCACGCTTGACACCCACGTTTGCCGGTGTGAGCTACGACAAGCTCGACCGGTTGGGCAGCTTGCAATGGCCGTGCAATGCAGATGCGCCAAGCGGCACGCCGACCATGCATATAGATACCTTCGTGCGCGGTAAAGGCCGGTTTTTGATTACACAATATGTGCCGACGGACGAAAAAATAACGCGTCGCTTCCCGCTGCTGCTCACCACGGGCCGCGTGCTGTCGCAATACAACGTCGGCGCACAAACCCGCCGTACTGCCAACACCGAGTTTTATGCGGAAGATGTGCTGGAGATTCATCCGCACGATGCAGAAGAGCGCGGTATTCAAGAGAATGATTGGGTGGGTATTGAATCGCGCGCCGGGCAAACCGTGCTGCGCGCGATGCTCACCGAACGGGTGCAGCCTGGCGTGGTGTATACCACCTTCCATTTCCCGGAATCCGGTGCCAATGTAATTACGACGGATAATTCCGACTGGGCAACGAATTGCCCCGAATACAAGGTGACGGCAGTGCAGTTGGTGCGAGTGGCGCAAACTTCGCAAGCGTCAGAATGGCAAAAAGAGTTTGCCCGCTTCACTGCCGAGCAGGAACATTTGCTGACGCAAGCACACGAGGCAAGCCTTTTGTCGTGAAGGCTTATGTTGAGTTGCCGGTCATTCGGCTGCACGGCTCAGAGGGAAAAGCACAGGAAGCCAAGATCGACAGTATTGCCGAAGAAATACCTGTGGCCTTTGAGTACAACGGGATTGCGCATACCGTGATGCTCGCAACCCCCGCTGATCTGGAAGATTTCGCGCTGGGCTTTAGCTTGAGCGAAGGGATTGTTGAACAGTGCAAAGATGTTTTTGATATTGACGTTGTTTCTTCTGAATTAGGCATCACCCTGCGCTTATCTGTGGCAGGCGATACTTTCGCACGATTGAAAGAGCGTCGCCGTAGCCTGGCGGGGCGTACGGGATGTGGGTTGTGCGGCGCAGAAAGCCTGGCGCAAGTCATGCGTGATTTGCCCCCGGTATCGTCGCCTGCTGTCATGCGACCTGGTGCGCTTTATCAGGGCATGGCCCAGCTGTCGGCACATCAAAAACTGCAACAGGTGACCGGGGCAACCCATGCCGCTTGCTGGGTGAATAACGTGGGTGAAATAAGCCATGTGCGCGAAGACATCGGTCGTCACAATGCGCTGGATAAAACCATCGGTGCGCTGGCAAAAACAGGGTTCGAGGCGCAGTCTGGCGCCATCATCATTACCAGTCGAGCTAGTTTTGAGATGGTGCAAAAATCCGCTGCGATGGGCATCGGCATCGTGGCAGCTGTTTCTGCGCCGACTGCCGCTGCACTACGTTTGGCTGGACGACTGAATGTCACATTAGTCGGCTTTTTGCGCGATGCGCAGTGCGTGATTTATACCGGAAACCATCTGCTGCTGGAGAACACAGAATGAATGCTGCAAACCTGATCAAAATGGCCAACCAGATCGGCGCTTTTTTTGAGGCCATGCCGGACCATGAACAAGCGGTGAGCGATGTTGCCCTTCACTTGAAAAACACATGGGATCCCCGCATGCGGAAAATCTTGTTAGAAGACATCGCAACACAGGGTGACAGTGAACTCAAACCCATCGTGCGTGAGGCTGTTGCGCTCCTCCGTGCTGGCTGAGTCAGGCAGGCGAACACCTTCGGCGCGTATTCGCCACACATTTGCCGTATCACCAACGCACCCCGCAGGCTTGAGTCCGTTTCTGGAAAGTACCCTTGGGGTGCCGGGTTTTCAGCCGCCGGTCAGAGCCGTTCGAAAATTGCCGCGATGCCCTGGCCGCCGCCGATGCACATCGTGACCAGCGCATAACGGCCGT
>WOZP01000124.1 GCA_011620215.1 Rugosibacter sp. | reverse complement strand
GTGGCACATTAACTCTTTCGACCAGTGGGGCGTGGAATATGGCAAGCAACTCGCCAGCCGCCTGCTGCCGATGATCGAAGGCCGCACGCCAGCCACCGGGCTGGACAGCTCGACGGCGGGACTGCTGGCCGCCTGCCATAAGCCATGACCAAAACCGTTGGGCTGAATTTTTAGAGGCTTCACCATGGACACCGCCGCACCTGACAAATTTGCCATCGAGACCTCTGCACTGACACGCCAGTTCGGACATTTGACTGCGGTGGATCATATCGAACTGCGCGTTCCCTATGGAGAGATTTTCGGCTTGCTCGGTGCAAACGGCGCAGGAAAGAGCACCGTCATCAAGATGCTCACGACACTGCTATCGCCCTCATCCGGATCAGCCACGGTGGGAGGATTCGACATCATCAAATCTCCAGGAGACGTCAGGCGGCGTATCGGCTACGTATCGCAACTTTTGTCGGCCGATGGCACCCTGACTGGCTACGAGAATCTGCGCCTGTCGGCCAAACTCTATGGCCTGCCCAGGGCAGAGAGAAATGGGCGCATCGCCGATGCACTGGACTTCATGGGTCTTGCTGATTCGGCACACAAGCTGGTACGTACCTATTCGGGTGGCATGGTCCGCAGGCTTGAGCTTGCCCAGGCCATGTTGCATCGCCCCACGGTCCTGTTCCTGGACGAGCCAACCATCGGGCTCGATCCGGTTGCGCGCCATATGGTGTGGGATCGCCTGCTGGATCTCCGGCGCGACTATGGCATGACGGTTCTCATCACCACGCACGATATGGAGGAAGCAGAGACGCTTTGCGATAAGTTGGCGATTCTGCATAGGGGACGGGTCAGTGTGCAGGGAAAGCCTGCCGAATTGCGCAGGGAACTGGGGACGGATGCGACCATGGATGACGTATTCGCGCATTACGCGGGCGGATTGATCCACGAAAGCGGGACTTTCCGTGAGGTCGAACAGACCCGCAGGACCGCTCACCGCCTCGGCTGAGGGCAACCACATGAAACGATTCATCCGTGAGAGTGCCGCGATTGTAGAAGTCGAGCTGATCAAGCTCATCCGTGATCCGACCGAACTTGTTTCCCGTGCAGTGCAACCCGTGCTATGGCTGGTGGTGTTCGGACAGGTTCTCGCCCAGGTTCGTGGCATCCACACCGGGCAGTTGAGCTATCTTGCATTCATCACGCCTGGCATCCTTGCGCAGAGTGTGCTGTTCAGCGCGATCTTTTATGGCATCGCCGTCATCTGGGAGCGTGACCTGGGCGTGGTGCATAAACTCCTGGCGAGCCCCGCCCACCGTCTCTCCCTGGTGTTTGGTAAAGCGCTCGCCGCCGGCTTTCGCGGCCTTGTGCAGGCAGTGGTCGTTTACCTCATCGCTCTCGTCATGCATGTTTCGCTCAGACTGGAACCGCTGGCGATCTTCGCTGTGCTGGCCAATGTGATGCTGGGATCAGCGATATTTGCCACCTTCTCGCTGATCATTGCATGCATTGTAAAAACACGTGAACGTTTCATGGGCATTGGGCAGTTGCTGACCATGCCTTTGTTTTTCGCGAGCAACGCGATTTATCCGCTGGACATCATGCCCGGTTGGCTGCGTTTTATTGCCCAGGCTAACCCGCTTACTTATTTGATCGACGCGCTGCGCGGACTCATGATTATCGGTGGGGAAAGTGTCCATGGCTACGCCGTGGACTTCGCGGTCATGTCCGTAACATTCACTGTCCTTCTATTTATTGCAGTGCGGTTGTACCCGACATTGGCGGAATGAGTATTGCAAAACCCATACGATGCAAATGACCAAAACAAATGACCAAAACATTTGACATCACCTCCGCCCCGCTTCCCGCCACGCTCGAGACGCTTGATGTAAACCCGGAAAGAGGTCTCCTGCACACCGAGGTAGATGCCCGGCGGAAGGTGCACGGGTACAACGAAGTTAGCGAACAGAAATCCCACCCGGTACGGATGTTTCTCGGCAAGTTCTGGGGCGTTTCGCCTTGGATGCTCGAACTGATCATGGTGTTGTCGGCCATCCTCGGGAAATATTCGGATCTCGCTGTGGTGAGCGCGCTGCTGATTGTCAATGCCGTGTTGAGCTTCATGCAGGAGCGCCGGGCCGCCGGTGTCGTCGCAACGTTGCGGCGAAGGTTGCAGGTCAGTGTACGCGTGCTGCGCGAGTCGATCTGGCAGGTCGTTCCCGCACGAGAGTTGGTCCCTGGCGACATTATCCGGGTGCGCCCCGGCGACATCATCCCGGCGGATGTAAAGCTCCTCACTGGCGCGCTGAGCATTGACCAGTCTGCCCTCACCGGTGAGTCACAAGATGCCGACAAGGCCGCCGGCGGAGTGCTTGCATCGGGGTCCGTCGTTCGCCGCGGCGAGGGCAATGGTGTGGTCATCCTGACCGGGGCGAAAACCTACTTTGGCCGCACCACGCAACTCGTGCAGGAAGCACGTCCGAAACTCCATATCGAAGCGGTGGTCGCCAAGGTGGTACGCTGGCTGTTCGTCATCGTCGGCGCGCTGATCGGTCTGGTGTTCGCGCTGTCGCTGATGCGGCATGTGGCGCTTCTCGACATGATTCCACTCATGCTCGTCCTGTTGATGAGCGCGGTGCCGGTCGCTCTTCCGGTGATGTTCACGGTCAGCATGGCTGTCGGGGCGAAAGAGCTGGCGAAGCGCGGTGTGCTGGTCACGCGTCTTAGCGCCACAGAAGATGCCGCAACGATGGATGTGCTCTGCGTGGATAAGACGGGCACGATCACGATGAACCAACTGGCCGTCACCGGCGTGATTCCCCTGGAGCACGCGACAGAATCCGACGTGTTGTTTGCCGCCGCCCTCGCATCGCAAGAGTCCAACCAGGACCCGATAGACCTGGCCCTCCTTGCCGCGGCAAAAGCGCGGCGGGTCTTGGATGGCGCAGCGGCAGTCACGCCAGTTTCCTTTGCGCCATTTGACGCAACAAACCGGCGCACTGAAGCCGTGGTTGAACAGAACGGCCAGCGGCTGCGCGTGATGAAAGGCGCTGTTCGTACAGTCGCTGAAGCTTGCCGGCTGCAGTCCAATGAGATAGACGCGCTGGAGGCACGGGCCAGCGAATCGGCACTGAAGGGATATCGGACACTGGCGGTGGCGCGCGGTTCCGAGGCGGATACACCCGCACTGCTTGGATTGGTGACCTTGTTTGACCCGCCCCGGCCGGATGCCAGGCAACTCATCGCTGCACTTCACAACCTCGGCGTTTCGGTCAAGATGCTCACCGGCGATGCGCTGGCGATTGCGAGTGAAATCGCGCACGGCGTGGGATTGACCAACATCCAGCGCGTATCGGACCTGAAGGCCGCGAGCGCGCAGGCCGGCAACGAGGCGACTGACTTGTTGGCGGGCGCCGATGGCTTTGCTGAAGTGTATCCGGAGGACAAATACCTCGTGGTGCAGCATCTGCAGGCCGCAGGGCATGTGACCGGCATGACGGGCGACGGCGTCAACGATGCGCCTGCGTTGCGCCAGGCAGAAGTAGGCATCGCCGTCAGTACCGCCACCGATGTCGCCAAGGGTGCGGCAAGTGTCGTGCTAACGGAACCCGGGCTGACCAACATCGTGACATTGGTCGAGCAGGGGCGGACGATCTACCAGCGCATTCTGACCTGGATCATCAACAAGATCAGCCGTACGATCCTGAAGTCGGCCTTTGTGGCGATTGCCTTCGTGGCGACCGGCAAGTTCGTGGTTTCCGCCTTTGCCATGTTGCTGCTGGTATTCATGACGGACTTCGCAAAAATCGCCCTGGCTACCGATCACGTCCAGCCATCCAGTCAACCGGAAACATGGAACATCGGGGGTTTCATCACCGTCTCCATCGTGCTGGGCATGGCGATGGTGGGCGAGGCGCTCCTCCTCTTATGGATAGGCTGGACGCGCTTTGGCCTGGCGGCCAACGACAATGCGCTGTACACCTTCAGCTTCCTGACGCTGTTCTACATGGCCATTTTTTCCATCGTGTCCGCGCGCGAGCGCCGCCGGTTCTGGGCGACGGCGCCCAGCAAGACACTGGCGATAGCCCTTGTTGGGGTAACCCTCATCGGCACCCTGCTGACCTTGGTGGGTATTCCTGGCCTCATGCCGCTGCCCTGGTGGCAAACGCTCGGGATTTTTTTCTATGCGATGATGTCATGCCTCATCGTGAATGACGCCGTCAAGGTCGTGATGATCCAATGGCGCGTTCCCTCAGCAGTCGCTCATGCTGCAGGTTGATGAGTATTTATCCGGTTCGGTTGTGAAAATGAAAGTCCTTTTTGTTGTTTCCGAAATCGCCCCCTGGGTCAAAACCGGCGGTCTCGGTGATGTCGCCGCCGCCCTGCCCGCCGCCTTGCATGCCGCCGGGCTGGATGTGCGCATGCTGGCGCCCGCTTATCCGGCACTCAACGCCGCCTTCCCCGACGCTACGCCGCTGGCCAGCTTTTCAGCGCTCGGCCGCAACGTCAGCTTGCGGAACGCAACAACCCCACACGGCTTGCCGCTATACCTGCTCGAATGCGGCGACTGGTTCGAGCGCCCCGGCAATCCCTATCTCGGGCCGGATGGTCTGGACTGGCCCGACAATGCCCTGCGCTTTGGCCTGCTCTCGCGCGTCGCCGCGCTGCTCGCCGGCAGCGACAGCCCGCTCGATTGGCGGCCGGACATCCTGCACTGCAACGACTGGCAAACGGCGCTCGCCCCGGCCTATCTGCACTACCTGCCACCGGCCACGGCCGCCGCATCGGTCATCACCGTCCACAACCTCGCCTTCCAGGGATTGTTCGGCCGCGA